>NZ_DATHKG010000090.1:0-117916 GCF_035489435.1 Flavitalea sp. | reverse complement strand
TACCCGCCGGCTTTACAGAAATCCTGATGATAAAGTAATAGCTGGGGTGGCTTCAGGACTTGCAGCATACTTTAACGTGGAAATATGGATACCACGATTGATTTTCGCTTTGCCGCTGGTACTGGGCATCATTTCAGGTACTTTTAATGCAATCTGGTGGGATTGGGATTTCGGTTTCGTACCCCGTATCGTAACAGGTTCGCTCGGCAGTACCCTCTTTGTTACCTATATCATTCTTTGGATTGCGGTACCGGTAGCGAAAACTGCCGCAGAAAAATTGCAAATGCGGGGCGAAAGAGTTGATCTCAACTCAATTCGTGATACTGTGAAAAATGACATGGGGTCTTTTAAAAACAGGGCAGAAAAATGGGGTGAAGAAGTAAAGCAAACAGCAGAAAATTTCGGCGAGCGTGCAAAACAATGGGGTCAGGAATCAGGTACCTATGCAAAACGCTTTTCCAGTGAAGCTGCCCCACTGGCAAGAAAAGCAGGAAGTGGAATTGGCCATGTGATTGGAGTGTTGTTTAAAGCTTTCTTTTTGTTCATTGCTGCAATGATCGCCCTTAGTTTGTTTGCAGTGCTTGTTGGATTTCTTTTCGGTGGATTCGCAATGTTCCCTTTGAAAAACTTTATCCTTGACGGATCCTGGCAAAATATCCTGGCCTGGTCAACACTTATATTTTTTCTTGGTGTGCCTGTGCTTTCTCTTATTACCTGGCTCGTGAGACGCATCATTGGTGCAAGGTCAAAAAATCATTACCTCGGCTATGTATTCGGCAGTCTCTGGTTCATTGGTCTTGTTTCAGCCATCACACTTGCAGCAATGTTTGCCAGGAATTTCAAAACCAAATCAGGGGTGGAAGATGCAGTTCCCATCAATCAACCCACATCAGGAAAATTGATGGTAGATGTTGCCGAAAATAATATCCGTTACTACAATGATGACTGGTTCGGAGTTGAGTGGGATGAGGATATGCCCTTCTACGGTACCAACCCCGATACGCTGATGTTGAATACAGTAAGGGTAAATGTTGTAAAAAGCAAAGACTCTTTGTATCATGTTTACAGGGTCAGATTCAGTCGCGGTAATAATCCTGATATTGCTAAAAAACTCGCCGGGCGTATCAACTTCAATATAACTCAACAAGACAGCCTGGTGATATTACCAAAGGGGTTTTCAATTACTAAAGATGAAAAGTTCCGCAACCAACAGGTACTGGTAGTAGTAGAAGTTCCGGTTGGAAAACGAATCGAACTTGACCACAGCGTTACCGACTACAACTGGTTCTCAGTAAACTTTAACCGCCGTCGTGGATTCAATATAGACTGGGATGATAGTTGGGATTATACTTACGACTGGAACACAGATACTGAATATGTGATGACCGAGACCGGTCTTGAATCGACCTCCGGTTTTGAAAGACGGCGTACCAACGGCCAAAGGGTAAGGATTAAGGCAAATGATAGCGGTGCAGAAATTAAGATTGAACCAAAAGATGAAAAAAGATATCGCTATCGCCAGCAGCCTGAGCCTGCAATTGATACAACAGTACGCCAAAGAGTGACCAGCGAGATAATGATACCTTATGCAGCATTCTCAAATATATTCTAAGATCGGTTGAAGTTGGAGTAAAGGGGTCCGATCCCCGGAAAGGGCCCCTTATTTTAAAACGGATCGTTCAAACAAAAGATTATGAACTCTTCAGATAGTTTAAGCAGCAGGTTTGCATCGACCTTTAGAGATGTAAAAATATTTTTTGGCTCGTGTTTGTCTATGCATATGGTTCCCGTGTTGTTTGCCCTGGTATTGATCATCGTTGCAGACCAGAAAAACAATACAAGGATGGC
This sequence comes from Flavitalea sp., assembly GCF_035489435.1. Classification (NCBI taxonomy): domain Bacteria; kingdom Pseudomonadati; phylum Bacteroidota; class Chitinophagia; order Chitinophagales; family Chitinophagaceae; genus Flavitalea; species Flavitalea sp. Next base: position 116,068 of record NZ_DATHKG010000090.1, on the reverse strand, counting down.
GGATATTGAAAGCCATAGCACTATTGATTCGCAAGCGACTGATTCGCAAGCGACTGATTCGCAAGCGACATCGGTTCCATCTATAAAAAATTATGTATTATTGAATCCTACTGATATAACCCAGGTAGTGGCCATCTATAAAGTAAGCCGCCTGGTATTGAAGACCGTCAGATAAAAATATTTATCGCACCAGCTTTAATTTGTTGAACTTCCTGAGATAAAAGACTTAAATCCTGCATCATTGGCCATTGCTTCCAATATTCCTCCGGCTCCTGATTCTTCAGCTATATACACTGACTTAAGACCGCTGACTGCATTCAGCAGCAGTTCTTCTGCTTCACCGACAACTACACCTTTATAACCTGTTTCATATAATGAAAGATCATTCATAGTGTCACCCGCTACCAGGATACTCCCGGGCGACAGGTTAAGGAATCCGATCAATTTAGTAAGTGTGGACCCTTTATTCACTCCGTGAGGCAAAATATCGATAAATTTTCCTGCCGACACAAGTACATCGCAACCCAAAGCAGACGCAACTTCAGTTAAATGAGACATGTCTGTTTGTTTGTCAAGAAAAAAAGAACAACGCCTGTTTTGAGGAACTTCCTGGTAGCGCAACCCATTTACCGGTTTTAATTTTTGGCGAATCAATGTTGATCCCGGCCATTTCTTTTCTATCTGTGACTGGAGGGGTTGAATCGGCTCAAGTGTTTTACCGTTTAATACTGTGGCACCAACGTCGCAGATGATATAATCCGGAGTTGGAATTTCTGCATCATGAAGCAAAGGCATCACCGACCCAAGCCCGCGGCCGGTTACAAAAATCAGCTTTAACCCAGGGGTTTCCAGGATAAGCCGGTAAAGTTGTTGTTTGTGAGCGTTTGTGCCGCCTAAAAACGTTCCGTCGAGATCAGTCGCTAATAATAACATAATTTAAAAAGCGGGACTTAAACCCGTTGCGCAGATGCATTTATGTTGCGTATCAAGACAATAAAACAATTAAACGTACTGTTTCAGTTGTTAGTACAGAATTGTTAGTACAGAATTGTTAGTACAGAATTGTTGAAGCTTTCGCCCGTGCCTAAACGCTGCATCAAACTGCGTTTGTTCGTTTGATTAAGATGTAAAGTTAAACCCTTATGTCGGGCGAGCCAACGCTTAATTGAAAATTATCCTAAAGCGCTGTTGCTGTCCTGATTGTAATGGTTTGGCCATTAAAAAAAGCAACTTATTAGGTGATTCTGTTACATTTGCAGGCACTTAATATAATATTTTCAGGATGAAAAACACCCCTTTTACAGACAAACACATTGCATTGGGAGCAAAGATGGCTGAATTTGCTGGTTACAACATGCCCATATCGTATACAGGTATAAATGATGAACATGCTGCCGTTCGCAAAAATGCCGGAATATTTGATGTGAGTCATATGGGAGAGTTTATCTTAAAAGGGGAAAATGCATTGGATCTGATACAACGTGTAACCACAAATGATGCATCAAAATTAGTGGCCGGTAAGGCACAATACAGTTGTCTCCCCAACAATGCAGGTGGTATAGTTGATGACCTGCTCGTTTATTGCCTGGAAGAAAACAAGGCCTATATGCTGGTTGTGAATGCATCCAATATTGAAAAAGACTGGAACTGGATCTCATCTTTTAACACTAAAAATGTTGAGATGCATAATATATCAGACAAAACCTGCCTTCTGGCAATCCAGGGACCAGCGGCTACGAAAATTCTTCAAACGCTTACTGACACAGACCTGATGAACCTGAAGTATTATACATTCACTAAAGGTGTGTTTGCCGGGGTAAAAAACGTACTTATAAGCGCGACGGGTTATACCGGCGCTGGTGGTGTTGAGATCTATTTTGAGGATAGCGATGGCGCTGCAGATAAAATATGGGATGCAATTTTCAATGCAGGATCAGGGCAGGGATTAAAACCCATCGGGCTCGGTGCGAGGGACACGCTCAGGCTCGAAATGGGATATTGTCTTTATGGAAATGATATTGACGATACCACATCTCCACTGGAGGCTGGCTTAGGCTGGGTAACAAAGTTTACCAAGGAATTCAATGCCAGGCCTATATTTGAAAAACAAAAAAACGAAGGAGTCACACGCAAACTAGTGGGTTTCGAAATGGTGGATAAGGGTATACCCCGACATCACTACAATATCTGTGATATCAATGGAACTAACATAGGATATGTCACGTCTGGAACCCAATCGCCCTCTTTGCAAAAAGCAATTGGAATGGGATATGTCACCATTGATCAGTCGGCGATAGACAATGAAATATACATCAGCGTAAGGGATAAACAGCTAAAGGCAAAAATTGTAAAATTTCCTTTTATCTGACACAATAAAATATAATTTTGCGTAAGTTGTTATGAGCAAATGCAGGCTTGATTTTTGATTGACTTCCGCCTAGTAAATTGTCTTAACCCGATGCCCAATATCCATCTTACCACCTTTATAGCTGCCCCGCTTGAACGGGTATTCGATCTCGCGAGAAGTATTGATCTTCACAAAAAATCGATGGCTCAAACAGGAGAGCAGGCCGTAGCTGGCACTACGATGGGTTTGATAGGTACAGGTGAAACGGTTACCTGGAAGGCAAAACACCTCATGAAAACGAGGATCATGAAAATCAGGATTTCAGACATGAACAGACCGGTATCTTTTGTTGATGAAATGGTGGAAGGGGATTTTAAATCCTTCAGGCATCAACATCACTTCAAGCAAATAGATAATGGTATCTTTATGATTGATATCGTTGACTTCGAATCGCCTTATGGAAAGATCGGAAAACTGCTAAACTCAATATACCTTACGAAATATCTGCGTACTCTGCTGGAAAGCCGTAATGAATTTATCAGGAACTTTGCGGAATCCAACAAATGGAAAGACCTCCTGGATAAGTAGGTTTTTTTTCGTTACATGAAATTTATGAATCAAAACAACTCAAAACCTACATTATATACCTGTTTCTCGCCAGCACTTCTTCATTTATATGATCTCAACAATACAGTTGTTGTTATCATTGATATATTAAGAGCAACCTCAACCATTGCTACGGCATTGTTTAATGGAGCCAAGGCTGTGATACCAGTTGACAGTGTTGCAAAATGCATGGAGTTCGGCAGGAAGATAGACTGTATTACAGCAGGAGAGCGGGATGGCCTGATTGCCGAAGGACTCCAGTATGGTAATTCGCCCTTTGAATATTCAAAAGAATTTATCGGCAACAAAACTTTAGTGTTAACCACCACCAATGGTACCAAGCTCCTGCATATGGCCCTGGAACGTGGTGCAGGCCAGATTATAACAGGATCATTCCCAAATCTTACAGCGGTCTGTGAATTCCTGTTAAGCCGTCATCAAAATGTAGTACTTGGCTGTGCCGCCTGGAAGGACCGTGTAAATATTGAAGACATGCTTTTTGCCGGGGCAGTTATCAACCGGGTCAAAGACCATTTCGCGATCAATTGTGACTCTTCAAAAATTGCAGAAACTCTTTATGATGTGGCGAAGCCTGATCTCTTTGAATATATGAAACAGAAAGAGGCTTCCCATTATCTGCGACTTATGGGCTACGATCTCGAAAAAGATATTCGATATTGCTTAACCAATGATGTGGCAAACGTATTGCCGTTTTACCAGGAAGGCAAACTGGTAATCCATAGAAAATAGGACAACCCGGTACGGATAATAAAAATTTTTATCATGGATTCATATCTGGATAAAGTCTACTGGGGCAATACAGTACAATCTTACTTCATCGCATTAGCAGGCATATTTGTTAGCTGGGTCATTATTCGTATACTACGCGGATTTGTTATGACCCACGTCACCCGTTGGATATCAAAGTCAAATTCAACCTACGATGATGTAATACTCAGTGAGATCCGGAAATATATTTTACCCTATGCTTATCTTTTTATCAACTACCAGATAATAAACCAGCTTAATCTTAGTCACCGGCTACAGAAAATACTTACTGTTGCAATGGCAGTGATTACCATTTATTTCCTGGTCAGGGTAATCAACCATGCAATACAATTAATGGTGACCGGCTTCATGCGGCGGAGAAACGAATCGGCTGAGCGTATCCGTCAGTTAACCGGACTGTTGGGGGTTGTGAAAGCCCTGGTATGGATTACCGGCTTCATCGTGTTACTGGGAAATCTAGGATATGATGTGCGGACTTTTATCGCTGGTCTTGGTGTTGGTGGTATAGCCATCGCGCTTGCCGCTCAAACAGTGTTGGTGGATCTTTTCAGTTATTTCGTGATTTTCTTTGACAAACCGTTCGAGATTGGCGACTACGTGACAACTCCAACAGCTTCGGGTGTTGTTGAACAAATAGGGATTAAAACTACCAGGCTGAGAAGTCTTGATGGTGAACAACTTGTAATGTCAAACACGGATCTCACAAAATCAACCATTCGTAACTATAAGCGGCTGGAGAAAAGAAGGTCGGTATTTACATTACAGGTAGTTTATTCAACAAAAACAGATCTGCTGAAACAAATACCCACCATAGTGAAAGATATTGTTAGTTCTCACGAGTTAACAACTTTTGACAGGGCACATCTTTCAAGTCTTGGCAGTTCAAGTGTAAACTATGAAGTGGTGTATATAGTGGATTCGCCGGAATTTGGGAAGTATATGGACACTCAGCAATCAGTTCTGCTGAAAATAATGGAAGCTTTCCATGTTCGTGGAATCGAATTTGCATATCCAACACAAAGGCTCTATATTGACAAACCACAGGAAGAAACTGAACAGGTAGCTAAAACAGTTGATATGAATGCGAATTCTGGAAGCAATGACGGGAATCGTTGAAAATCAGCGGGAATAATACAAAAGATACTTAAATTTCAGACGGTTAAGGCTTAAATATTTTTGCTTTTTGCAAATTTGACGTATTATTGTGCAGGAATAAGGCTGATAAGATACCCGATTCTCTCAAGCTCATCAGTTTTTTCTTACGGGTAAAATTTCAATTCATTAAGATTTTCATTAAGATTATTTCACCGACTAAGATTGGTTGTTTGGATCAAGTGTTAAACTCTCAAGTTTTTTTATGTACGACATTCTGCAATTGAACGACATGCTCGTTCCTGAGCTGCTGGATATAGCCGAGCAGTTAAAACTCACCAATTCAAAGAAATTAGATAAACAAGAGTTAATCTATAAAATATTGGATAAACAGGCTGTAAATAGCAGCTCCGAAAAGGCTGCGCCAGGTGAAGAAAAAGGAAAACGAAAGCGCGTCGTGAAAACGAGCACTTCCAATGCTACAGAAGAAGCAATTGTTGAGAGTGATCATGAGGAAAAAGCTGCGAAAGAAGTAAAGAAGGAAGCTCCTAAGAAGAGAACTGCCGCAACTGCTGCGTCCGTTGCAACAACTGCAGCTGCTGCAGCTAATGCCAATACTGCAACCGCTGCATCATCTGAAAAAACCAACCGTGCTCCACAACCAATCGTCAAGAAAGGAAAACGGAAAGCAGAAGAAGATCAGGATGAAAACGAACAATCATCTGAACAGTCTTCGAACGATGATTCATCTTTTTCCGGCAACATGCAGGAAGAATTATCAGGTACTCCAAAAACAGTTGCACAACCTCCTGTATCAGAACAGCCACAAAATACAAATGGCAATGGTAACGGAAATGGCAACGCAAATGGTAATGTAAACACCAGCGAACCACAACGACCTTATCCTCCTCGCCGGGAAGCAAATTTTAACATTGAATTTGACGGTGTTATCAATGCTGAAGGAGTATTGGAAATGATGCCCGACGGTTACGGCTTTTTAAGAAGCAGTGATTACAATTATCTTAGCTCACCAGATGATATTTATGTATCACCCTCACAAATAAAACTTTTTGGTTTAAAAACAGGGGATACCGTTTACGGAGCCGTAAGACCTCCAAAAGAAGGCGAAAAATATTTTGCGCTTCTTAAAGTTGAAACAATAAATGGTAAAAGTCCGGAAGATGTGCGCGACCGTGTGCCTTTCGACTATCTCACACCCCTATTCCCTTACGAAAAGCTGAACCTCTTTACAACTCCCAATAGTTATAGCACCCGGATCATGGACCTGTTTACCCCGATAGGTAAAGGTCAGCGTGGACTTATCGTTGCCCAGCCCAAAACCGGTAAAACGGTACTTTTGAAAGAAGTAGCAAATGCAATTGCCGCTAATCATCCGGAATGTTACCTGATTGTGGTGCTTGTAGATGAAAGGCCTGAAGAGGTTACAGATATGGAACGGAGTGTTAAAGCAGAAGTTATTGCTTCAACATTTGATGAACCGGCTGAAAAACATGTTAAAGTATCCACCATCGCGCTTTCGAAAGCCAAAAGGCTTGTAGAATGTGGACATGATGTAATTATTCTCCTTGATTCTATTACACGTCTCGCACGTGCACATAATACTGTTGCTCCTTCATCTGGTAAAGTATTGTCTGGTGGTGTTGAAGCCAACGCGATGCAGAAACCAAAACAGTTTTTTGGTGCTGCCAGAAAAATTGAAAATGGCGGATCCCTTACCATTCTTGCAACAGCCCTGATCGATACCGGATCAAAAATGGATGAAGTGATATTTGAAGAATTCAAAGGTACCGGTAACATGGAACTTCAGCTCGACAGGAGACTCGCTAATCGTCGCGTGTTCCCTGCAATCGACCTGGTAGCTTCATCAACTCGCCGTGATGATCTGTTGCTTGAAAAAGAAGTACTTCAGCGGATGAATTTGCTTAGAGTTTATCTGAATGACATGAACACTGAAGAAGCAATGCATGAATTACTTCGTCGTATGCGCGGAACTAAGAGCAACGAAGAATTTCTTGCTTCGATGAACGGCTGAGAAGAGAATTATGAATTATGAATTATGAGTTATGAGTGATGAGTGAGTGAGAGAGGGAATTATGAGTTAGTTGTTCGTGAGTCAATTAGACAATTAATAAATTGATGTAATAGTAAAGCAGTCTCAGATGAGGCTGCTTTTTTTTTGGGATCGTATGTGTAAAGTTTGGAAAGAATTTCGTTGAGATAGTTTTGTTGGAAGGATTTTGTGTGCCAATGCTTTCGTTAAAAGGATTTTTGTTGAAAGGATTTGTTTTGAAATTGTGTTGAAATTGTGTTGAAGTGATTTTGTTTAACTTATTTAATTGTTAAACCCTTAAGTCGTTCTTTTCGCCATTGACCCATCAGTTGTTTGGCTACTGCAGGATCGGGCATTTCGTAGATATAAAATGTAGTGGTAGGCAAATGATATCTCCAGATTACCGGCAACTTGTTGCCGGCATCACCGCTCTCCTGGAAGCCAAGCAGGATAAGGTTGTCGTTATCTATCCATGATCCGTCTTCAATTGAACTACCCGGACCGAGGAAAACTAGCCTGGTCTTTTTCTTGTCCTTTACATTCACAAGGCTAACCTCTGTATCAGGCCCCGATTCTATGGCAACCTGGCGACCGTTTTCATCTTTTTCAAGGGCGAGATTATAACTGTCGAGATCAATAAACATCGAACCATCAGGCGAATATTTCAGGTAAGGTTTATAAATTTCATAGAAATTACTGGCCGGTTCAAAGGGAGTGATGTACAATGAATCTTCTTTCCAGCTGTTCATCATCCGAAACTTGCTCCAGTCGAAAGCCGGCGACTTTGACTTCGCAAATGTTGAAAACCCCGATTGATTAAACAGGGCAATTGTTTCATCTGATAAAACAGTGTCTATGTTTTCGTTGGCAACAGAATCTTCAGCTGCAGTTTGAGATGCCGGAGCAACCCGGTCCGGTTCCGGTTTGTCTTCGCAGGAAGCAAAAATGCAAACCGCGAGAAATGCTATGATTGACGAATTCTTCAGGGCAAATGAGTTCAACAGAGTGAACGAGCTCTTCAGAATTGATGAATTCTTTTGAGTAAATGAGTTGCTCAGGGTAAACGAATTCTTCAGGGTTAACCAGTTTTTGAAGGCTAATGGGTTCTTCTTAGTAAACGAGTTCTTCATTGTAGATTTTTTCATTGAATCCGGCATCTATAGTGGCATTTATATCCAGTATACTGACCTCTATAACCAAGCATCTAAAACCATGCACCTATAGCCGGGCATCTATAACCAGGAGTCTAAAAACATGCATCTTTAATCAGGCATCTATAACCAAGCGTTTAAAACCATACACCTGTAGCCGGGCATCTGTGATCTCTTGAGCAATCATTTATTCCGGCAATTGAACGAAGCCAATACTTAGTTTGAACGAAGCCATTACTTAATTTGACCGAAGCTACTACTTAGATTGCCAGAAGACATTTACTTCACAAGGATAGCATCGATTTTTTTCGAAAGCTTATGATCCCTCTCTGTTACTGTATTCCCGGCGTCATGTGTTGAAAGGCGGATCTCAACCTTATTGTAGGTGTTTGCCCAGGCTGGATGATGATTCATCTTTTCTGCTTCCAGCGCCACTCTTGTCATAAAAGCAAAAGCTTCAGAGAAATCCTTGAATTCGAAGGTCTGATGTAATGAGTTGTTTTCTTCCTTCCACATAAGAACAAATTGATCAAATTAAAAAATGAAATCCCCTCTTAAAAAATGAGTTTCCCTCTCAAAAATGAAAATTTCCTTTAAAATTAGATTCCCTCTTTAAACGGAGATTCCCTCTTTAAGCTGAGGTTCCCTCTTAAAAATAAAAGTTCATTTAGAAAATACGATTCGTATTAAAAAATAAGATTCCCTCTATTTTTCATTGTGCCAGGATTCAACTCTACTACCAGCCTTACGCAACTCAGCTCTGTTACCATTTCCACGAGGTTAGTTATGAATTCATCTGAAACAGTATCTCCTTTCATCAGCCAGATATAATCAAGCTTTTTCATATCAGGCAACAGGTATTCGCCCTTGAAATGATTATTGTATAAATAATGTGCCAGTGCGCTGTACTGTTCACGGCATTCCGACACTGTGAAATAGAAGATGGTATCCAGGTTCTTTTTCTTAAGTGGGATGGTTATGTCGGGGTTGTTACGAAAATTAAAACGCAGTTCATTGTTCAGGTGCCAGCAGAGTTGATAGTCACTGACAGGAGCCACCAATCCTAATAAACGGGTCTCTTCAAAAAAATTTTCTGTAAGATCCCCCATATCGAGTTTGTGCTTCGACATAAGGCAGGACAAAATATTTATGTTGCGCTAAAATACAACATCTACTTCCAATAGCCCTTCACCTCTCTTCGCTTTAACTTTTGCTTTGTCACCTGTCTTAAACTTCGAAAGCGCCTGCATATAATTTTCCATGGAAGAAGTATTGAAATCGCCAAGCTGGAGAATGATATCACCTGTTTGTATGCCAGCTTTTTTTGCGGGGCGGTCATCGCTTACCCCATCTACACGGATACCGGTTCCGCTGAAAGTATAATCGGGCATGATTCCAAGTGAAACAGTCCATCTTGCTGATGTGCCGGTTTGTTGTTCCCTGGTTTTAGTAAAGGCAAGTTTGCCTTTTCCAGCCGCAGTTTCAAGCACTTTGGTCAAATACTGAAGGATCAGTAATTCGCCGTTATAATTGATTTTATCAGCATCATCGGAAGGTTTGTGATAATCCGTATGAAGGCCGGTGAAAAGAAAAAGAACAGGCAAATCTTTCCTGTAAAAAGAACTGTGATCACTGGGTCCGGTGCCGCTTGAATCATATTTTATCTTCAGGTATTTTGGATTGTTGCTTTTCAATATTCCATCCCATGCCGGTGAAGTACCATAACCACCAACAGTCAGCGTCTTTGAACTATCGCTTAATCGTCCAACCATATCCATGTTTACCATAAAATTGACAGATTTAATATCAATAGTAGGGTGCTCCGTAAAATATTTCGAACCGTTCAGGCCCAGTTCTTCTGCTGAGAAAGCAATGAAGAGGTAGTTATTTGCTTTTGATTTCGATTTCCTGAGCAGTTTACTTAATTCAATGAGTGCGGCGGTTCCACTGGCATTGTCATCAGCACCATTATGAATCATTTTTTCGGTTGAATTGCGCAACATGGAGTTATTGTCTTCTCCGTAGCCAAGGTGGTCAAAATGGGCGCCTAATACAATAGTTGAGGGCGCACCGTTATCAATATATCCTATAACATTGGTTCCGGACCGGGCCTTGTTACCAATCTCACTTTTTAATTGGAGATCATAAGTGGCATCCTCATCTTTAAAATACTGAAGTTTTGCAGGCCGGGAAAGATAAAATACAGGGATGACACTGGTTTCTGAACGGTCCTTTGCATTAAAACTCAGACCATCCTTAAGTTCAGAATCATTGAAAAGTATTAAAGCAGTTGCCCCTTTCTGGGCTGCCTTGGTAGCACGGCTGCGAATCTCATTTTCGAGGTCGTAATGAGGGTTGTCTTTGTTTTGCTCAAGAATGTCAGCGATATCTATAAACCAGGGGACCCCGCTTTCCAACAGGGCCATTTCGACCGCGGCATTGGAAGTTTTATTCGCACTGAAAGCAAGCGGAAAATACTCACTGTTCAATTTGAGATCATTACCATTTACGATAAAATGCGTGGCCGGGCTGATCTCTTTACCATCATAAATGTCGAATTTCTGAAACCAGCTACTATCACCTTTTGGAGTCAGGCCCGCCCTGGCAAACTGGCTGCTGATATAATCCATTGCCAGTTTTTCCCCGGATGTGCCAGCTCTTCTGCCTTCGAGTTTATCGTCGGCCAGGAAGCTAATATGGGTTTTGAGACCGGAAACAATCGCTTTATCGGCCCGGGTCAGCTTTTGGGCTGAAACAGAAGACGTTAAGATGGTAACCAGGATGATGGAACAGGTGCTCCGGGTCATATATAGTAGTTTAGTTTCTTTGCGGCGAACAGTCAGTAAAACGTTGAGTGGTTGCAAAGGTACATTTGGCAAAGGCTATACCAATTGTTTAATGCAGAAATCTGTTTTTCTGGCGGGTTTCCTCGATTTTTTTCCTTTACTTTTGCCAATTGGCCTTGTCTGATCCGGAAGCCGGAAAGGGCCGCACCGGCGGGATGAAAACTGATTAACAAAGTGGATGTTCAGTTGTTAATCACCGGGATTAAACCATTAAAATTAAAATCGCTTGGCCTTACCCCATCTAATTAAGTATGTATATACCAACGGTACTGATGAAGTGATCAGAAGAGGTAAAAAGATACATGCGATCGGATATGTTGAACTTGTTGATTATGATGAGCTGCTTGATTCGGTAACCTTCCGGGTAAAAGACGATAGTTACTCTACTTACTATAAGGTAAACATTCAAAAGTTCAAGGATCCTAAGACCCTTTCGTTACGCTGCGCATGTCCCTATAATTTGGGTGATATATGTCGTCATGAAGCCGCTGCACTTATCCAACTTCAGGAAATGCTGGACAGGAACCAGCTGAAGGCTGAAAAAGTTGAATATGACCAAATGCATACGGTGATCAAAATGAAGTTCATTGATCACAAATCCATCCGCCTTTTATGTTCACCTGAATCTTACTTGGCTGCAGAGGAATTTCTTACGAAAAGCAAAGCTGTAATTGAATCTGCGAAAGACGAGGTAGTGAAAGCCACGGTGGAACTGGAAGGGGTTCCATACAAAGTAGTGATACGAAAAAATGAAGAAAGAAACTTCGATACAAGTTGCGAATATCCTGATACACAGCACCCGCTTTGTTTGCCTAAAGTAATCGTGTTTCTCCAGCTGCTCAAAATGTACGGCAGCTACTATTTCGATACCATAAGAAACTGGGATAAGGAGAAAAATAAATTACTGGAGATGTACGGGTTTACCCTGGATGATGACCTGACAGGAAAGTTTGAATTCACTTATAAGGAAGGCAAACCTTTTCTGCGCCTGCTGGATACATCCATTAAAAGGATTTCTCCACAGGATGCGGGTCGTTCTAAAACCCGCGAGAACCCTCTCCATTATGGAATGATGCCGGAGGTCGACACGCCGGTAACAGAAAAAGCAGAAGATCCGGCTCAAAGACTCGGCATTGTTTTCAATTTCAATCATCCATCTTACCCGGGCTTTACAATTGATGCCGTAACGGGCGAATCAAATGAAGCCGTTAGCGCTTATGTCGGTAAGGTTGAAAAGCTTGATCTTGCTAAGTTCGTAAACATTGAGCTTTACAACGAAAACGATAAACAGCTGATTGCTCCCCTGCGCAAAATGCAGGAATCAGAGATCACAAAATATTTAAACCGCAATTCGCCGTTCAGCGGTATGTGGGAGAATATCATTCATCATGAAGAAGATGACCTGCCTGAGGAAACCAAGGCACTAATGGTTGAATATCTTCATCCAAAACTTAAGAAGCTTTTTATTGATATTGCGGCGAGCCCTTTTGTATTTCAACTGGGTGAGAAAAAAGCATTCAGGACTGATAACCTGAAATCAATCGGGATCGTAACTGATCTCATCTCCCCGTATTTCAAGATTGAACAGCATGGTAAGGATTACCAGATAGAATGCTGGGTGAAACTTAGCGGACAGCATGTTCAGATCACGGAAAATGAACTTAGCAGCAGCGTTCTGTTTTTCTACAATGAAAACCTGTACCTGTGGGAGAAGTCTGAGGATGTAATGCTGGTCGACAGGTTCCTGTCAAAAGGCAGGATGACAATCAGCAAGTCGGCCTGGCCCGAACAAATGCGCTCATTTATACTGCCCCTTACAAAACAATATAATGTTGAATTTGCATCTTCTCTTATCAGTGAAGTGAAGGACGGTGATCCGGAAAAGCGGATCCTGTTGCAGGAAAAAGGAGATTACCTCGTATTCCAACCTTTGTTTTCCTACAAAGGCTTCGAAACCAAACCCGGGGGTAAGGATGAACTTATTATTCCGGACGGGGATCGTGTACTTGCTGTTCATCGCGATCGTGAAAAAGAAGGCTTGTTCCTCCAAAAGCTTGAAGCACTCCACTCAAATTTCATCCGTCCGGATGGTGCGGAACAACTGGCGCTTAAGGGAACCGATGTATTGAAAAATAACTGGTTTTTTCTTTTTATAGATGCCATGAAAGATCTGAAGGTGCCGGTCTATGGATTTGAGGCACTTAAAAATTTCAGATTTAATACTGCTAAACCGCAGACTAAAATTCATATCAGTAGTAATACCGATTGGTTTGATGCCAGGGTTGATATCGTATTCGGAGATCAGAAGGTCACAATCGCTGATGTAAAGAAAGCGCTTGCAAACCGCCAGCAGTTTGTACAATTGAACGACGGCACGCTTGGTATTCTGCCTGAAGAATGGATCAAAAAATATTCATTGTTGTTCCGTGTGGGTGAAGGCAAACAAAACCAGCTGCGTCTTTCGAAATATCACATGAGTGTGATCGATGAATTATATGATAACCGGAGCGAAGAAGAACTTGTTATTAAACTCGAAGAAAAATACGAAACACTCAGAAATTTTAATAAGATCGCGGAGATCCCCGTTCCCGAACACCTTAAAAACATTCTAAGGCCATACCAGGAACATGGTTTTTACTGGTTGAACTATCTGCAGGATATAGGCTGGGGTGGAATCCTGGCTGATGATATGGGTCTTGGTAAAACCGTACAGACCCTGTCTTACATGCATTATTATCTCAAGAAAAACGGTAAGCTCAATGCCATGGTGGTTTGCCCCACCACGCTGATGTTTAACTGGGAAAATGAAATAAAAAAATTCGCACCTGAATTAAAATACCTAATTCATCATGGCGGAGAAAGAACCAGGGACAAAAATATGTTCCTGAATACGAACATTGTTATCACTACTTATGGCACATTGCGCAGTGATATCAAGATGATTGTTGATGTGCCTTTCGACTATGTTATCCTGGATGAATCGCAGGCAATAAAAAACCCGGCAAGCAAGGTCACCAAAGCGGCTTGCCTGCTTAACACCCGCAACCGTCTTTGCCTTAGTGGTACTCCATTACAGAATAACACTTTTGACATTTTTGCACAGATGAACTTTCTGAATCCGGGTATGCTTGGCAGCATTGAATTTTTCCGCCAGGAATTTTCAATACCTATTGATAAATTCGGTGAACCGGATCGTAAAGATCATTTAAGGAAACTGCTTTATCCTTTTATATTAAGACGTACGAAAGAGCAGGTAGCAAAGGATCTCCCGGAAAAAGTTGAGACCATTCTTTTCTGCGAGATGGATGATGAACAGCGTAATATTTATGATGCGTATAGAAATGATTTCAGGGACAAGATTCTTGGCACGATAGAACAACAGGGTATACAGCGCTCCCAGTTAACCATCCTGCAGGGTCTTATGAAACTTCGCCAGATCTGTGATTCACCAGCCATACTAAATGAGCAGGAAAAATTCCCGAACCATTCTATAAAACTGGAAGAGATAGGCCGCGAGCTCACTGAAAATATGGGCAATCATAAGGCATTGATTTTTTCACAGTTCCTGGGGATGCTTGCGCTGATTCGAACTAAACTTACAGAGCTTGGGGTGGATTATGAATATTTTGACGGCAGCACAACAGCTGTTGACCGTGAAAAAGCTATCCAGCGATTTCAGAACGACGAGAACTGCCGCGTATTTCTAATCTCTCTGAAAGCCGGTGGAGTGGGTCTTAACTTAACGGCTGCAGACTATGTTTATATAGTAGATCCCTGGTGGAATCCCGCTGTTGAACAGCAGGCCATTGACCGTACACACCGTATTGGTCAGACGAAAAACATTTTTGCTTACAGGATGATTTGTAAAGATACCATCGAGGATAAAATCCTCCAGTTACAGGAAAGAAAACGCCTGCTCGCACGGGATTTGATCACAGATGATGAAGGATTTGTAAAAAGCCTTACACGTGCAGATGTTGAATACCTGTTCAGTTAGAGATCGTTATATAATCTATCACAGCCCGATTTGCGTATATTCGCCTTACACTGACTCACAAATGATTCAAATATCCATTTTCAGCAATGATATTGATCGTAGATGACAAAAAAGAAAACATCTTCTCTTTGAAAAGTTTGCTGGAGTTACACAACTTCAGTGTTGATACGGCGATGTCAGGCGAAGATGCACTGAAAAAAATACTTAAATCCACTTACTCTCTCATCATACTTGATGTTCAAATGCCCGGGATGGATGGCTTTGAAGTGGCTGAAGCAATATCCGGCCATAGCAAAACCAGGGATATCCCAATCATCTTCCTTTCAGCCGTAAACACCGAGAAAAAGTTTATCACCAAAGGTTATACCTCTGGCGGGATCGATTATATAACTAAACCCTTCGACCCCGACCTGATGCTGCTGAAAGTAAAAAGCTTTTACAGGTTGTCAGAACAGGCGCGTGAACTTAATGAGACACATCGCGCACTTAAGGTTGAAAATGATTTCAGGAAAGAAGCGGAAAGCAAATTATCTCATAACCTGGAGGAGCTTCGATCCATACTTGAATCAATTCCCCAGATTGCTTTTACCACCAATGTAAATGGTGAAATTGAATTTGTTAATGAACATTGGTTTAACTATACAACCAGCAAAGATCTGTTTCCCCAGGCTGATGACAATGGACTAACTGTTGAATTTTGCTTGCAAAAAGCGATCAGGGGCGGCGAACAGCTTCAGTTCGAGATCAGCATAAAACCCCTTAACAGCAATCAGTATCGCTATCATGTGCTCACCATGACGCCGGTTAAAAACGAAAAAACTGTTTCTAAATGGGTAGGGGTTTTCACTGATATACATGAGCAACGCATGGCAAACCAACTGCTTGAACAAAGAGTGTTGCAAAGAACCTGGGAGCTGCAAAAAACAAACTTTGAACTCGAAACCAGTAATCATGATCTGCAGCAATACGCGTCGATAGCCTCACATGATCTTAAGGAGCCCCTGAGGAAGATCCAGGTTTTTAGCAGGATGATCAGGGATAAACATCTTCATGAAAACAAAGATGCGCTGTCTTATATCAACCGGATAATTCTTTCTTCAGAACGAATGACAAGCCTCATCAATGATCTGCTGAGTTATTCAGGACTCTCAGATGGTGGCAGGTTTAGCATATTTGATCTGAATGTAATAGTCAATGAAATTCTTTCAGATCTGGAACTGCTTGTGAAGGAAAAAAATGCCCTCATTGTTGTAACCGGGCTCAGTGAGATAGAAGTAATCCCTGGCCTGATAAGACAGGTGTTCCAGAACATTATCAGTAATGCGCTGAAATTCTCAAAAAAGGATGTCGCACCGGTGATTAAGGTAAGTTCCGAAAATGTACAATCTAAATCATTTGACGCCCCGGCTTTAGCCAACGGTAAATATTGCCGTCTCACAATCGCAGATAATGGTATCGGCTTTGATGAAATTTATCTCGATAAAATTTTTACGATCTTTCAAAGACTCAATTCGAAAGAGGAATATGAAGGGACGGGAATCGGACTGGCGATCGTAAAAAAAATAATCGACAAACATAACGGCATCATCACTGCAAGAAGCACAGAAAATAACGGAGCCACATTTATCATAGTTCTGCCAGCCATACAGGAAAATAGTTTCTAACAAACGAACAGCACAAACTTCATAGTTAAATTTATTTGAATGAGATCCACTTTCAAGGGTAATCTGATCATCAGCTTTAGCTTGTCTTTACTATTGCTGATCATTAGTTCAGTAGCGTCTTATCTCAGTATTGTAAACCTGCTGAAGAGCTCGCAGGAAGTGGAAAAGACAAATGAAACGATCATCAGCCTGGAAAACGTGATTTCTTCTTTAAAAGATGCGGAAACAGGCCAGCGCGGGTACCTGCTTTCAGGTGACCCCAGGTTCCTGGAGCCATATGAGGGATCTCATGAAAAAGCTTTGGCTGCTCAGGCAAAAGTCAGGAATGCAGCAACCACGAGCTCACAGCGGGCAGATGCTGATACACTCAGGAACTTAGTCAATTCCCGTATGAATATGCTGCAGCAACTGATTGATATGAAGCGACAAAACTACACCATCACCGGACTCGATCTTGAAAAAGGTAAACAGTCTATGGATCAGATAAGATTGCAGGTATCCAACATGCAATTGCAGGAAAGGGAATTACTAAAGGAAAGGAATTTTAGCCTCAATAAGTACTCGACCTTCACACCTATCCTGATTGTTATTGCCGCCCTCTTATCCCTTGTTATTACAATAGTGTCTTTCGCCCGTGTGAACAACGACTTCAAAAAAAAGGCCATATTACAGCAAGAGCTGGAGGCGAAGGATGCCAGCATGCGCAGGCGAATTAATCTTACCAGGGAAGTTGCCAGTAAAATATCGGCTGGCGATTATTCCGTCCGGGCAGTCGAGAATGAAGGAGATGATCTCGGTGAACTTTCCGGTGCTCTTAATAAAATGGCTGCTTCACTTGAATCCGCTTTCAACGAATTGTCTGAGAAAGAGTGGCTGCAGGCTGGCATTGCAGGCCTAAACGATAAAATGCTCGGAGAAAAAGACATCAATGAGCTCGGAAAGGCGATCGTTGAAAATGTCGCAGATTATTCATCAAGCCAGGTTGCTGCATTATACATTTTGCAATCCGACAAACACTTAAAACTGGTAAGCGGTTATACGTTGCCGGGAAATAAGATCAGGCCAACAATAAATCTCGGGGAAGGATTAGTTGGTCAGGCCGCGCTGGATGGAAAGATGATAACCTTGTCTGATCTGGCTTACGAAGATGTGATGATAAGTATTGCTGCGGGGGAGTTGAAGCCTAAATCAGTGGCAGTAATACCATTGTTTTTTGACGGTTTGGTAAAAGGAGTGCTGGAGCTGGCTTCAGTTAATGGCTACACTAAAAAACAAAAGTTATACCTGCAGGCAGTTTCCGAGAGTGCGGGTATTGTAGTTAATACCGCCCAAAACCGTACGAAACTCCAGGCATTACTGGAAGAAACCCAGTCGCAGTCCGAAGAGTTGCAGGTTCAGCACCGCGAGCTCGAGAACATGAATGGAGAGCTGGAAATGCAATCCGAAAAGCTCCAGGCTTCCGAAGAAGAACTCAGGGTTCAGCAGGAGGAATTGTTACAAGCAAACCAGGAACTGGAAGAAAGAACAAGATTGCTGGAAGAAAGAAATGAACTTATTGTTGAACGCAATCTTGAGATCCAGCAAAAAGCAGAAGAACTCGCTGTAAGTACAAAGTACAAGTCGGAGTTCCTGGCTAATATGTCACATGAGCTCCGTACGCCACTTAATTCGATACTGCTCTTATCAAGATTATTATCGGAGAACACTGAAACTAATCTTACGAATGACCAGGTGGAATATGCAAAAGTTATCCAAAGTTCAGGCAACGGACTGCTTTCGTTGATTGATGAGATACTGGATCTTTCAAAAATCGAATCAGGTAAAATGGAACTGGAATACCGTGAGGTACCTGTGCAGGAGATTGTTCATGACCTCAACTCTATGTTTATACCGATGGCGGCAGAAAAGCGTATTCAATTTGCGATCGAAAAGGACGCTTCCGTGCCGGAAAAATTTGAAACCGATAAGTTAAGACTGGAACAGATACTCAAAAACTTCATCTCCAATGCGCTTAAGTTTACTCCGAAAGGATTTGTAAAACTCATAATAAAAATGCCAGTTGAGAAACCGGGTTTTCTGCAGTTCTCCGTCCAAGACTCGGGTATTGGAATTCCGTTGAACAAACAACAACTTATCTTTGAAGCATTTCAACAGGCAGACGGGTCCACAAGGCGAAAATATGGTGGAACCGGCCTCGGTCTTTCTATAAGTCGTGAGCTTTCACGTTTGTTGAACGGTGAAATTAAACTTGAAAGTGAAATGGACAAGGGCAGCGCATTCACGCTATATGTTCCGCTCACTAAAGTAGAAACCCAAATCGCGAAAAATGAAATCCCTTTAGCTCAGAAGCCGGGTATGGAGGAACCGGTCAAAGAAGAAAAATCTCAACCCGGGCTAACCCGGGAAGAAAACATCTATATAAGTTCAATCATTCCCCAGGATGTGCCTGATGATCGTGATAATATTAATGAGGGTGACCGGATCATCCTGATCATTGAGGACGATACCAGTTTTGCCAGGTCATTGCTGGATTTTACCAGGAAAAAAAATTATAAGGGCATTGTCACGGTAAGAGGGGACCTCGGTTTGCAAATGGCGCTGAAATATAGACCGCTGGGTATCCTGCTAGACATTCAGCTGCCTGTAAAAAGCGGTTGGGATGTTATGAAAGAGCTCAAAACCAATCCGGCAACCAGGCATATACCGGTACATATTATGTCGAGTTACGAGGTTAAGAATAAAAGCATTTCATCAGGAGCAGTGGACTTTATAAACAAGCCGGTTGCTTTCGACCAGATGCAGCAGATATTTAAAAGAATCGAGCACGTTCTGAACAATGAATCAAAGAAAGTATTGATCGTTGAGGAAAATCTCATGCACGCAAAAGCGCTGGCCTTTTATCTCGAAACTTTCAATATTAATTCTGAGATTCAAAACAACGTGCAGGATGGGATTAAATCGCTCAATAAAGACGTGGTCGATTGCGTAATTCTCGACATGGGAATACCAGATCAGAAGTCTTATGAAACACTCGAGGAAGTTAAAAAAAGTCCGGGTCTTGAAAACATTCCTATTATCATTTTTACCGGAAAGAGTCTTTCCAAAACAGAAGAGTTTAAGATAAAGCAATACGCAGATTCGATTGTAATTAAGACTGCACATTCTTATCAACGCATACTAGATGAAGTTTCATTGTTTATGCACCTCGTGGAAGAAAACAATAAGCCGGAAGGTTCTGGCGGGAGATATAAAAAGCTAGGCGCGCTCAATGAAGTGTTGAAAGGAAAAACAGTGCTGATAGCGGATGATGATGTAAGAAATATTTTTTCACTTACCAAGGCGCTCGAGGCCTATGGAATGAACGTGCTTACAGCAATCGATGGCAAAGAAGCTGTTAAGCAACTCAATGAAAATCCCGGATTAGACATAGTGTTGATGGATATGATGATGCCTGAAATGGATGGGTATGAAACGATCAGACGCATCAGGGAAAACCGCAAATTCAAAACGCTGTCAATTATTGCAGTAACGGCAAAGGCAATGACCGGAGACCGTGAAAAATGTATTAATGCAGGGGCATCTGACTATATTACAAAGCCGGTGGATATAGATCAGTTACTTTCCCTGCTACGTGTATGGTTATATGACAGGAGCGAATAACTATCCATCCAGGGATTATATTAATTATACCCATCAATTTTTTAAAGCGGAAGACCAGATTATGCAAACCTCAGAAAAAAAAATATTGATAGTTGATGACGATACCCGGAATATTTTTGCCCTGTCAGCCGTATTACGTTCAAAAGGGTATAATTGCGTGTCGTCAGGAACTGTGTCCGATGCTGTAGAAATTATTAAGTCCGGCACTGGCATAGGAATTATATTAATGGACATGATGATGCCGGACATGGATGGATATGAAGCTATCCCAAGAATCAAAAACCTCGAAGAAGGACAAAAAATTCCCATCATTGCTGTAACAGCGCAGGCTATGGTAGGTGATAAAGAGAGATGCCTTGCAGCAGGTGCGGATGGCTATATTGCCAAACCCGTGGACGTAGATTTGCTGATGACCTTATTAAAGCAATACATTGGATAACACAATCTTCATTGATTCCGCTGACCTGTACTTGGACGGTCTGCTATAAATTTTGTGAAGTGGAAAGACATATAGTCACAGATGAAGATATAGATGTTTTGCTCGCCGATTTACTGGATCTATATGGTTATGACTTTACTGAATATTCCCGTGCTTCGCTCAAAAGAAGGATCAACAGGCTTTTTGTACTTGACCGCTTTCCCAGTATTGCCGAATTCAGATACCGATTGATTTCCGACCAGGATTATCTGCGACGGATGGTAGAAGAGATTACCGTTAATGTAACTGAGATGTTCCGGGATCCCATATTCTACCGCACTATCCGCGAACAGGTGTTACCGGTTCTTGCTACACATCCCTTTATCAGGATCTGGCATGCAGGATGTTCAACAGGTGAGGAAGTTTTTTCAATGGCTATTTTATTACAGGAAGCGAATTTACTCCAAAAGTCACTGTTATACGCAACCGACATCAACCCACGCGTAGTTGAAAAACTACGAAAAGGAATATTTCCATTAAGGCAAATGAAACAGTATTCTGAAAATTACATGGCATCGGGAGGAAAAAAAGATTTCTCAGATTACTACACCGCGAAATATGACCATGCCAAATTTGATGAAAATCTGAGCCGGAAGATGATCTCATCAACACATAATCTTGTTTCTGACAGATCGTTCAATGAATTTCAGCTAATCATGTGTCGGAATGTAATGATCTATTTCGATAAGGACCTACAGGATAAAACGCTGACTTTATTTGATGACAGCCTGGAAAAACTGGGATTTCTCGCACTTGGTTCAAAAGAAAACCTGAAGTTTTCTGTGATTGGTAAAAAATATCTTCAACTGGAAAACAAGGAAAAGATATGGCGCAAAGTTATCTGAACAATACTTATAATCTTGTTGTAATAGGGGGTTCAGCGGGTAGCCTGGAAGTGGTACTTAAGATATTGCCACAGCTGAAACCCGGCAGTAGCGCATCAATCATAATTGTTATGCACCGGAAAATCACCTATGATTTTTCTTTATCAGATTTACTTGCATCTAAAACAAAATGGAATGTGTTGGAAGCCGACGAAAAACAGGTACTGAAACACGATCATATTTACCTCGCACCAGCAGACTATCACCTGCTGATTGAAAAGGATCATACAATCTCACTGGATGTTTCCGAAAAAGTAAATTACAGCCGGCCAAGTATCGATGTTACTTATGAATCAGCTGCTGACGTATACCATTCAACGCTTGCAGCAATCCTGTTATCTGGCGCAAATGATGACGGCGTGGAAGGATTAAGAAAAGTAAAATCATCCGGTGGGCTTACCATAGTACAGGACCCCAAAACAGCATCGGTGGCCTATATGCCACAGCATGCCATTAACAAAGTTGCTGTTGATTTGATTCTTGCACCTGAAGAACTCGGCAACCTGATCAACCAGCTTGGTTACCCGAAAGGCCGATAAATTATTTTGTAACCTGGATATTGAAGACCTGGGTTGCGGCATTGCCTTGTGCATCAATACCATGAATGATACCTACAAAATTTCCAGTTCTGTCAGAAGTATAAAACTGCACTTTTGTTTTGCCCGCAGCGTTTGTTTGAAGATCCGGCTGCCAGGTAAGCAGATCCCGGAAGTCTGGAAGGCGGCTTGATTTCTGACTTTCTGTTTCGTAAACCGGTGCATAAAATTCGCGTTCTAGCTGCAGTCCTTCATAATCCAGGATTACCGTTTTTGGATCAAACACAAATTCAGGCATATTGCCGGCGTAGCTGGTGAAACTCGCTATCCCATCAAATACAAATTTTCCGCTGATATAACGATTGGTCACAACTTCCAGTGTACGAACCTTCATGGGATCATAACTGAGAATCTGCTTATGCGTTACAGGCACACCATCAAGGAGCAGTAAAGGTTCACCATCCAGGTATTTTGTTTGCTCCCAGTCAGAGATCCTAAGCCTGGATTGTCCCGATGTACGTCTGATACCGACTTCCGGAACATATTCACGTAATACCTCTTCCATAGTTGTAAATCTTACATAATCATCCAGCAAATACCGTTTTGAATACCTTCCGTAAAATGGACTTGAGTCAAGTACCGGTAAATCAAAACGGGTAAGTGAATCATTCATGTAGGCATTGAGAGTTTGAACGGCAACACTATGATTTATTATCGTGTTGGCCTGGGACCGATCAATGTTAAAGGGTAACAATGGTTTATCTGAATACCTGTCTGAAAATGGATCTGATATATCGATGCGATAATTACTGTCTTTGAGTACCTCAGTTTGAACCACTAATTCGTTTTTTCCATAATAGTCGCGAATGTCAAAATAAGCTTTGCCTTCCTGGTCTGTCATCGACGGATAGAACTGGGTTTTGGTACCAGGAACAGACAAATAAGCCTTGGCCCCGGCAACAGGCTGCTGTCCTTTGTTATAAGTAATAGTGGCGCCAACTAGATGCCCATCGAATTCAGGGGGAAACTTAGGAGTGGTCGCAGTTTTTCTAAAAGGTTGGTTCCAGTTAAACCTCCGCCAACCCTGAGTCATCATCAGGTTGTCTGCAGCAGTTATTGCTTCTGTATTGTTGGAAAAATAATAAGAGGGAGATTCAACACTGCCCCTGAGATCCGAAGTTAATAAGAGGTAAGTCTGCATATCAGGAACCGAAGCCCCAGAGAGTGAATCCACCTGGTAAACTGAAAGGGAAAGCTTTGTGGGCACCGCCTTTCCATCAAAATCAGTGCTAATATCAACATCCACTTTATTTCTTCTTGCAATACGGACACTACTGGTTGATGCCTTAAGTTTAAGAGCGTTTTTTGGTGCCTGAAAAAGCAAGCGTTCACATACAGGTTGTTGTTCACTGTTGAATATGGTGACATGCGAAATCCCCTCACCCAGTCCATCTTTTTTTATAATAAAATTCGCGGAACCATTTTCAATTGTTTTTTTCTCTGCCTGTCGGATCGTCTGTCTTGTATGAGCCAGCAGGAAAATTTCTCCACCGTTCATCTTATTAACCAGGTTTGTTGAGACGGTAATGGTTATCGTGCCTGCATTTTCATTCGCACGCATAATATAACCACTAGTTGTAGCAAGCGGAAGATCCTTTGAAATCAAATTGCCGGCGGTAGTAGTTAATATTGCTTTATAGTTATGCCCCGCTGCCGGCTTAAAAAGAAAGCTGCCCATGCCGAATTTAAAAGTCGGGAACCGGATCAACGTATCGCCTTTTTCATCTGCAATTAAACCCGAGCACTCGACACCGCTTCCAAACTGGTCGTTAACCTTGAATGCAATTCTGTTCTCAAGATCATTTACAAGATTACCACCTTCAGGAAAAAACTGAACTTCGTATTTTTTGGCTGGCGCGGCTGATGGCAGGTTCAATGGTTTAAGTGAATTGACAATGCAGATATTTTTCTCGAAAAAATAACCGGCATCGGAATTTTTCATCCAATTGGTATAGGCTCTTAACTTGAAGTTTCCTGAGCTCACTGAAGATGGAAGATAAAAGGATCCTTTCCCAGTGCTGTTTTTGATGGCATTTTTTGCCTGCATTACAGGCTTGTTATTTTGATCAATGATTTCTACATAGGCAAGTTTACTCAGATCAAGCGGGCGATGAAAGGTTCCATCCATGTAATAGATCTTATACCAGACAATCTCACCAGCCAGGTAAAAGTCTTTATCAGTATGCACAAAAATCTTTTCCTGGATATTATTTCTGTTGAAAGATGCAAACTGCTGAACAACGGGCAAGTCGCCAGATGACTGTGCCTGGGTTGACAGGCTGCCGCAAACCAATAAGATTGATAAGATTCTTTTCATATTATTTAATGATAACTGCTCATGGCCAGAAACTTGGCTTGGTCAATGTTCCACGGAGAGTACAATCAATACATGAGATATCGGTGGTATATAACCGGGTAATTACTCCCGTTAGTGGTGATGTCTCTTCAGGTATAACCGGTGTCGGATAGCCGGCACCTCTAATAGAGTCTGGATTGTTTCTCAGGGACATTAGTGTACAACCCTGGGTATAACCCCAGGGAGTAACCTGTGAATTTTTGATAAATATCCTTTTAGAATACATTTCTGAAATTTCCACAAAACCAATTACCGGCTCAGCAGGATTTGTAGAACAGGTGATATTTCCTTTAAGTTCTGATGGCTGTGCGTCAAATATGGATCCTGTCTGCTCAGTATTTTTCTTCATCCTGGACAGATATTCGAAACCTTCCTTACTGATAGAATACTGGCGGACAAGGATGCTATACAACACACTTAATTTCCAGCTTGCCATGGGTACTGTGGTTACCCTGTAATGTGTTGTATCCCGGCTTAACCTGGCAGTGGAAAGAATTTCTATCGTAGTTGATCTTGCAGCCTGGTAGCAAACGTATTTGGTGAGGTCGGCTGACTGGTCCCGGTAGATATATTCAGCAAGCGGTGTTGTATTATACCTGAGGGTGGGAGCATAGGACGATGTAAATTCCCAATCTTCATCATAATCCCATCGATAGTAACCAGAGGTATTCGAATTACCTTTAGCATCCACATAAATATCAACTCCGTTATCAGTTTTTTCCCAGTTAACACTGTCAATTGCCGGAGATTGCTTTACCGGGATATAAGATGACAGATATTCTTTATTATCCGATCTGATGCGAAGCCGGTATTTTATCGCCCTGTTGAGATTCAACTGGTTATTGATATATTGTCCGTTGCTCTTGTGCGCAAGCGTAAATTTCGAGTTGTCTTCCCCTTCGACAGTTACGATTGCATTGGTTACATAATTGACGTTAAACGAATCAACCAGTCTAACTGTTTTTGAAAGATTGATATAGGTCGCTCCCTGGCCGCTGTTTATGGTTCCATCAACAACCAGGTAGCCCGTAGCTGGTATATTCACAGGTAGATCGTATGAATCTTTGCAACTCAAAGCCAGCAGGGCCAGAAAAACATTAAATAGTTTTTTCATCGTAAATAATTAAAACCTGACCGTATAATTTACAAATGGAATTAAACTGCCAAAAATTGATAAACGATATCCATTGATAAATCCATTTTCTGAAACGAAATAAACCGAATAAGGATTTCTCCTGCCGGTAAGATTATATATTCCAAAGGTCCAGGAATTGTGAGTCTTTTGTTTCACCTTGTGGTTTCCGTCAAGGTTCATAGACAGATCCATTCTGAAATAATCAGGAATTCGATATTGATTTCTGTCAGCAAACAAAGCACGTTGAGATCCGCCATAGTAATACCTTCCGATTGGTACAGTGATGGGCCTGCCGGTGCTATAAGTTGAAGTTAATGAAATGCTGAAACGGTGAGTGAAACGGTAATTGCTCACAACAGTAAGGTCATGCGGTTTGTCATAATTGGCAGGATAATAATCGCCACCATTAATGATCTCACCCGCATTCGGATCATCCATTTTCAACAAAATTCTTGAATAGGTATAGCTTATCCAGCCATTCAGCTTGCCTGTTGGCTTTTTCACCATCAGTTCAATCCCATAAGCCTTTCCTTTCGTATTGATCACATCAGTTTCAATTGTGTGATTCATGATAAGCTCTGCGCCGCTTTTGTAATCGAGGTAATCTTTGATTCTTTTATAATATACTTCTACTGAGGTTTCAATGGTGTTATTCTTATAGTTCTTATAGAACCCGAGTGAAAACTGATCTCCATACTGGGGCCTGATATTGGGATCACTAAGTTTCCAGATATCAGTAGGTGAGATAGAGGTGGTGTTTGATAACATATGAATGTACTGCCGCAATGAATTGTAACCAGCCTTCACAGAGAAACTTTCGGTAAGGCTGTATCTCAGGCCGAGCCTGTATTCCGGTCCATGATAGGTCTTTATTACTTTACCGCTACCATAACTTGTTGTTTCTAACAGGTTATCGGGTTCTTTAGGTAACCCTGGCGCATATGAGTTTACATCTTTTGGCCCGAGAAAATTATATAGTGAATACCGGATTCCCGCCTGTAAAGTAAGGTTCGGAGTAATGCTCCATTTGTCTGACAGATATGCTGCAGACTCTTCTGCATTCTCGGTTTGTAAAACATCCGGCACTATAAGTGATTCAGGGGATTTTGGTTGATAAGAACCGGGATTGAGTTTATAGTTGATTGTGCTTACACCAAACTCGATAGTATGGTTAGAAAGATAATGCGTAAAATCCGCTTTGAAGTTTAATTGCTGAATATCAAATTTCAGTTCATGCGCGTTGATCTTGTCTTTTTCACTCGCGATCTGGTATTCATATCCATCATAACCTGCAACAACGGTAGCGCTCCATTTATTATTAAATATATGTTTGTATTTTATGGAAAGGTTCCTGTTGCTATAGCTGAATGTTGTATCATTATTCAGACTAAATTTATCACGACTGTAATATCCGCTGATATAAAGATTGTTTTTCGGATTGAACTGGTGACTGATCTGCAGGTTAACATCATAGAATCCGGCCTTGCTGTTTTCATATTCTGCCGGCAATAACTTTAATAACCAATCGGCATAAGTTGCTCTTGCACCAAGTATAAATGAAGTTTTATCCTTGATAAGCGGACCTTCAATGTTAAACCTGCTGGTTACAATCCCAAGACCTGCTGACCCGGTAATTTTCTTTTTGTTCCCTTCCCTGCTGCTGATGTCCAGCACGGATGAAAGGCGTCCGCCATATTTTGCCGGGATACTGCTTTTATAGAGTTCAACATCTTTTACAACATCTGGATTGAAAGCAGAAAAGAACCCGAAAAAATGCGAAGGGTTATAGATCGTGGCATCATTAAATAAGATCAGGTTCTGGTCAGTTGAGCCACCACGTACATTAAAACCTGTGCTGGCTTCACCGGCTGTTTTTACACCCGGCAGTGTAAGCATTACACGCATAATATCCGACTCGCCGAACAATGCCGGCACCTGCCTGATGGTCTTAATGTTTAATCGATCCATACCCATTTGAGGGCTGCGGATATTGTTCAGCTTTTGCGCCGACACAATTACTTCCTTCAGCGATACGACACGCTCCTCCATTAAGATATCAAACTTTCCATCCGAATTCATGATCAACTGCCTCCGGGTATCTTTCATTCCCAGGGCCTGCATATTGAGTATATTCCTACCTTTGGGGAGGGTAAGAGAGTAATAACCATATTGATCAGTAACCGCACTAATAGAACCTGTACTGGTAAAAATTGATACACCTGGAATCGGTTCACCGGTTTTTACATCTCTCACGTAACCGGCTAGTATCGTTTTGCCACCTGCGCCACTGTTTGTTTTTATTCCAATGTCAAATACTTTGTTTTCGATTGAAGCATCAATCTTGATAATCTTTTTATCGCCGAAATCAGGGAGCGCCAGGTTCGAGGTATCTTTAGATCCTCTTGCAAAAAAATCGCCCGGTAATTCGGCTGTGATCCGCACTCCTTTGGTAAGCAGAACATAGGCTTCGCCGGAAACTATAGTATAACGAAAATCAGTATTCGCAAATGCCTGGTCCAGGACCTTGTCAAGTGTTGCATCTTTGGCTGAGATATTTATTCTTAAGCTGTCGAACTGAACTTTATCATAATAGAAATAAAGCTTTGTTTGTTTTTCCAGTTCCTGGACAAATGTAGAGATCGTGGCATCCTGAATAGTGACGGTAACCCTTGGCAAGCCATTTGGCTGGGCAGAGGAAGGTTGGCTGAATAAAAAGGATAATGCCAACAGGATAAATAACCTCGTCATATTATTTTTTTGATGAATCGTAAAATTTAACTGCCCTGATAATGGCCTCCTCACGGTGCTTGCGGAACTTCAGCTTATTTCTGCGCAGATCCTGTCTTATTTCTTTTGACCGGTCCTTGAAGACAGACAACAACGATCTATAGGTCCTGATTGGATAATAGACACTGTCCCGGATCACATAATAGAAGTTCTTTTCTACAATCTTCCTGATGATTTTGTCTGTAACCATCTCGTCAATGCGCTTTGTTCGTTTGGCGATCAGCGTTATGTTGCCTTCATGCAGAAAATCATAATACCCGGTTGCTACCGGCAGCTGGTTTATAGAGTCTTTAACCATTCTCCTGTAATGATGGTTTAAAAATGTAAACTCCTTAACCTTAGAAGAAATAAGCACGATTTTAAAGAAGACATCGAAGTGCTGAATGATCACTTCGTCTTTTACAAGGTCATACTGCATGATAACGCTATCGAAGAACAAGCCGTCATATTCAATGGAACCCCGATGCAAATCAGGGTCTGCAAAAAAGGCATGACCTTCCATAGGAAGATAGCCAATGTATTCTTTACCGTTATATAACCGGGATCTTTGGTCAGTGAACTTATAATAGAATGAAACCGCGGTGTCCGCTGACACAGACAGCGAATCTTTTAAAGCCAGGCTGCTCTGGGCACATAAATTACCATAGCAAAAAAAGAACAGGACAGGCATTAATTTTTTCACCTCGTTAGAATTTGGTTCAACTGCAATACCGGTATGTAGACACGGCACAACAGGAAATTTAAATATACATTTTTATAATGAGTGCACGGCTGGAAGGCCAATGAAAAAATAATGAAAGGATAAATTAATCAAATTATAATGTTTCGGCTACCGGTAAATCCTGCACAGGGCGATTGGCAGGAGATTTAATTTTTTTCGATATTTTTTCAATGTCCATCGTTGTTTTATAAATAAAATAAAACTGATCAGTAATGGATTTGAATTCCGAAAGCATTTTCCTGGTAGTCGTTTCAAGCCGTCCCTGTTCAAGTTCTTTCTGTCTCTCAACCATCAGGGCATTGACTTTTTTGTCGAGTACAGTTACCTGGGTTTGATCGGTCTCAACCGTACCTGACTCTGATTTTCCGGCAAGCGTAGCATCAGCACGTTTGAGAGAGCGTATGCTTGCTTTGATTACCGGCTGATAATCTTCGCTGATATATTCCGGTTGAAGATTGTCTGCATAATAAGCCAGTGTTGCAATATGTGATGTCAACATATGATTTGACACTACGAACTGATGGATATGCCTGATGTTTTTTTGTTTGCTTTTCGGTTCGGAAAGCATCCTGTTAAAGGCATCAGTCAGGTTTGCCAGCGAAACCCAGCTATCCTTTCTTTTAAGGTCGGCCCAACCATGGTTTACCGGCTTTCCGATAAAAGCAACCGCAAGTGATTCGTAGTATTCCTGGTTGTCCTGGAGCATGCGGGTCATGAATTCATCTATTTGTTCATGCTCCCAGATAGGTGGCAGTAAATAACTGAAGAGAAATGCCAGTGCTGAACCAATAGCGGTATCTATTACCCTGTCTTTCAAAATCGAATTAAAATCGTTTGGATCAAGCAGGTGAAACATAAGCAGAAGGTAAAGAGTCATCAGGACCATACTTATGAAATATCGCGTCCGGAGGAAACTGTAGGCGCCGGCCATTGTTATTGCCATCAGGATCAGAATGGCAGTTCTGTCTTTTATGAGCAGAAGGAGTAAAGCTCCCAAACCAGCCCCTATCAACGTTCCAAGAAGGCGTTCGAAATTTCTTTTTTTTGTAAGCCCATAAGCCGGCTTAAGAATAACAATTACTGTCAGCAGTATCCAGTAGCTATGACCCAGCGGAAAAAACAACCCGACTATGTAGGCACTTAATGCTGCCAGCGCGATACGGATGGAATGGCGGAATATGTTTGAACGATAAGCCAGGTTATGACGAAAAAGTTTGGGATCAAGGTGCTCGCTGGTGATGAAGTTTTCCGGATTCGGTGCCTCATTCCCTTTGCGCTTTAGCTTTTCATCGTAAGATGTGTACTGGTGAAGTACCCGGATTCTGGCGGCTATATCTTCGATACTGTCAAGAATATGCCTCAGGCTGATAAAACCATCAATGTTAGATGTGTTCATCACAATGGTTCTCATTTCCTGCAGATGTTTCCTTGCCTGAAGTATGCGGGCATCAACCGAGTCCGTATACCTGGAACGGTGGCCGCTTTTAAGGGCGATGCCAATCTCGTCGAGTTCATCAGCAAGTGCAAGTATCAGGGCCATATACTCCTGCATTATACCCGTTCCCCGAAAATAAGCATGCAATTTCTGATAGTCCTGGTGTGCAGTCATTGCCCGTTCAAAAAGATCACTTATGTCCAGGAAGCTCATCATCAGGATCCGGCTGGTATTTGTCGACTCTTTAACCAGACCCCTGGTTTTAAACAGCAGCTCTGCAATCAGGTTTTGTTTCTCCTGTACACTGATTTGTGCATGTAAGAGGTCCCCAAAATTGTCTTCTGCTCCCAGGTCTTCTACATAAAATTTCGCTTTTGCCCGCAGATAACGGGCGGCAGACATTACATAATCACCCATGGCCTGCTGTATAAGCTTGTAAGGGCGAATGGTATAAAGACCGAGGCTCAGCAAGAGATACCAGGCAGCCCCTGCCAGCAGGTATAAAGCGTTAAACAAAATTTCTTTGCCCTGGTAATGATGTTGCGTCTGAAGAACCAGCACTAATAAAGCAGCGATCCCGATCGACGTCGCCCTTGTACCATAAACACCAATCATTGAAAATAAAAAACAAAAGAGCGGTAACAGGATGAAAAACAACCAGGGCACTGAAGAAGTGTATCCACTAATTAGCACCATCACGAAAGCAATGGCGCCGGATATAATCATGCCGTTTCGCCGGTGATGGATCGGACCGGGGTTGTCTGCTATGCTTACAGCAAGCGCTCCTAACGAAATAGCGATGCCTGTTTCAATATGACCTAAATACCCCATTGTGAGTGAAGGGATAAGGATACCCGATGTAACCCTAACACCTTCATAGAGATATTGGCTGCTTATAAAGCTCCGGTATTCCTTAACATAATCCATGGCAGGTAAAGATACTTTTCTTATGCCGCCATAAACCGCTGAACGCGAAGATCCGATTCCCTTTATTCATAAAACCGAAGCTTATTTTTTAACGCCGTCACTTCGTCCTGTAAACTCCGCATGCGGGCAAGCAGGTGACCGATAGCTTCAACACCTTCAAGGTTGATGTCCATATTAAAGTGAAGCTCCACAATATGTTCAAGTTTTTCGAGCTCGTCGCGCGATAGATAAACCTCCTGCTGAATTTCAGTGGTCTCTATCAGACCAAATTCTGACAGGGACCTGATAAAGGAAATTTCAATTTGGTGACATGAGCAGAAATCGGTGGCTGTAACCAGGTTTTCAGTATTCATGACAAGCGTTTTTAAGATTTCAATTTGGCCAGCTGAGTGAACAACTCCCTTTCTTTTTCGGTAAGATTTGTTGGAATCAGTATGTTAAACATCACATATAAATCGCCATTTTGTCCTTCGCTTTTGTATACCGGCAGACCCTTTCCCCTGATCCTTGTTTTAGTTCCATTCTGCGTTTCCGGGGCGATTTTAAGTTTGATTTTTCCATCCAGTGTATCAATGGTTTTTTCGCCTCCCAACACAGCTGTATAAAGATCGAGGTCAGTTGTTGTATGAAGATCGTTGCCGGATCTTTTAAACCTTGGATGATCTAAAATTGAAAATGTAATTATCAGATCGCCAGCCTGGCCTCCATTTACGCCTGGCGCTCCATAGCCTTTCAGTTTAATTTTCTGACCGTTTTCCACACCACCCGGTATAGTTATCCGAACATTCTTTCCATTTACATTCAGGGTACGGGGCTGAGTTTGAGCTACATCTTCCAGGCTCAGCTGAAGTTCTGCATGATAGTCCTGTCCCTTATATCTCCTATGTCGCGACTGGCTTTCCTGGTGACCGAACATCGATTCAAAAAAGGAAGAAAAATCGCTATCTCCAAAATCTCCTTCAAACCTCTGGCCGCCACCGCCGCTGTATTGCTGGCGGTTACGCTGTTGTTCAAACTGCTCAGCATGTTGCCAGTCCTTGCCATACTGGTCATACTTTTTTCTTTTCTCCGGATCACTCAGCACTTCATGGGCCTCATTGATCTGCTGAAACATTTTATTTGCTTCCTTATTATCGGGGTTCAGATCAGGATGGAACTTCCTGGCCAGTTTCCTGTAAGCTTTTTTTACCTGATCAGTAGTAGCAGATTTATCCAACTCAAGAATCTTATAATAATCTACATAATCCATGTACTTTCTTTTAATATTTTACTTTCTAAAAAGGGCCTTTCCTGTTTCCTGGTTGAAATTTCAAACCGGGTTTTACATAATGCAAAATTAAAACAAAGCGTAAAAATACCTATTTCATTACCCGAAAATGGAGGAATAACACGCTAGAACAACCTCTTGTTTCTTTTTAATTTGCTTTATGATCTTTACAAACATCGTCAGGCGTTATTTAAATCTGGCCCCGGCACTCTCCAATAATCTTATACAGACAGCGTACCACAAAAGTGGTCATATCGTATTAGCGTATAGTTACGGTTACTCATGTCACCGGGTAGATCTGAAAGAAATAGAGAATATCGACATCCATTACAAGGAAGATCTGATGTTGGTTGCAGGGATTGTTAGTTATTCGATCGATCCGGTGTTGTTTGATAATTTACCCGAATATCATCAAAAAAGAGCTGGTATTGTTACCGAAAGGCTGATCAATATGCTTACTTCAGGTTACCTCGCGCAACGAAGGTCGGAACTCGGCGAGCAATGCCTGTTTCGCGCGGGAGAGGAACTGTTACAACATCCACCTGCACCAATCGACCGGCTTACTAAATTTAATGACAAGCTCAGCACTGAACCTGCTGACCCATATACCCGGGCTTTTAATGTTCAGTCTCTATCTTATTTCCTCACCAGGCCCGAAAACTGGAAATTGATCGACTCCCTTGCACGTAACCTAATTTACGCCCCTTCAAATACACTGGACCAGCACGCGATCGAGAAAATCATAAACAGGAGCAGCGCATTCAAGCCAGCGGTAAAATCAAACCGCCCCAGTATCAAACCAGAATACCGCAAAACAGCTTTGCAAACTGCGGGATCCAACTAGAAGACTCCAGAGCTTTTCTTCAACCAGCCGCGACCTGAATTCAATCATTTCAAGGCCCGTTTCCACCTCCATTGCCAGAGATTTCTGAATCGCTTGCAAACATTTACCGGCTCCCTTGCGAGTCATTCCTCATAGGAACCTTGCTGCAATTAATTAATTGTCAAAGTATAAGATGCGGCTTGCTTGAGGGGAGACAGTAAATGAGGGATCGATTTTAATTTGGGGAATTAATTAAAAGAATTTTTCTATTTTTAAGTTTCTTCAGTAGATTGCAAAAAAAAAGCCCCGTGTAGAAACAGAGGGCGCTAACGATTGCTTGCCATATGAAAATAGTTCGAAGTATTCTTTGAGCTGAGTATCACAGCTTTACTTAAAATAAGTCTCACGATTGCCTGCTTTTCCGATTGCTGCCGTATGATTAACTCATTTTGATATATCAAAGATAGGGTGCCTTACAATCTTTATTAAGCAATGATTTTGCGATTTAATTACGCCAAAATGGACTTTTCAATTTCGAAAGTCTTTACTGTATTGCATCCCAGGATAATTTGTTCATTATGTCCAACAGATTTACGGATACTTTATTTACCTTAATTCATTCCCTCGAAAAGTCCGAAAAACGACATTTTAAGCTTTACATCAAGCGCAGTTCCGCAAAAGAGGACCTGAAAATTGTAAAACTTTTTGATGCGCTGGACAAATTAGATGACTACGACGAAAAATTGTTGCTAAAAAAGCTTCCGGGAATCGAGAAACCGCAACTTTCCAATCTTAAAAGTCACCTGTACAAAGAAATACTTGCCAGCCTTCGTTTGCTGAAAAGTACCGATAGCATAGATCTCCAGTTGAATGAGCAATTCGACTATGCCCATATACTTTACAAAAAAGGCCTGTTCAGCCAAAGCCTGCGTATACTTGACCGGGCAAAAGAAATTGCCAAAGCAAATCAGAAATTCAATTTCCTGATCCAGGTTATCGCCCTGGAAAAAAGAATTGAGGCACTACATATAACCCGCGGAATGCAAAGCCGGGCTGAACGACTTGCCGCGGAAACCAATGAGGTTATCGATCATATAGACATGGTCGCCCGACTGTCTAACCTGGCCCTCCAACTTTATAGCTGGTACATTAAAAATGGTCACGCCAGGAATGAGCGTGATGAAATTGGAGTGAAACTTTTCTTTTACGAGAATCTTCCCGAAAAAGCCTTGTCACAAACGGGTTTTTATGAAAAGCTATACCTGTATCAAAGTTATACCTGGTATGGGTTTATCCGGCAGGACTTCCTGCTGTATTACCGTTATGGACAAAAATGGGTTGATATTTTTGACGCACAACCTCTAATGATCCGGGTGGAGACAGGTCACTATATCAAAGGCCTGCACAACCTGATGAATGCGCATTTTGTTTTACGCAACTACCGGAAATTTGATGCGGATCTTAAGAAGTTCGAGCTTTTTGGCCAGACCGACCGGGTGCAGGACCATGACAACTTCCGGATCCAGACATTCATTTATATTACAACGGCAAAGATCAACCAGCATTTTATGCTTGGCACTTTCAAGGAAGGCCTGACCCTGGTGCCTTCCATCAATGAAAAGCTGAATGAGTACGCTCTTTTCCTCGACAGTCACCGCATCATGGTTCTCAATTATAAAATTGCCATGCTGTATTTCGGATCCGGAGATTTTGAGACCTGCATTGACTACCTGCAAAAAATCATAAACGATAATGTTGAGTTGCGAAACGATCTTCAATGTTATGCACGTTTGCTGCACCTGATGGCACACTATGAACTCAAAAATTATGAGTTGATGGAATACCTGACCAAGTCCGTGTACCGGTTCATGTCGAAAATGGAAAACCTGACCGTCGTTGAAGAAGAGATGTTTAAATTTCTCAGGAATTCATTTCATGTTTCAAGGCATAAGCTCAGGGAAGAACTGGAAAAATTCCTGGATAAAACAAAGGCTCTGGAGAAGAATCGTTTTGAAACCCGGTCATTTGCTTACCTGGATGTAATATCCTGGGTCGAAAGCAAAGTTTCCCAAAAAACAATGAGCGAAGTGATCAGGGAAAAGTTCCTTAAAAGCCATAAAAGGCATTAACATAATCCGGGCTTACTCATTTAAATCGCTTATACACATTCAAATCGTTCATTATGTGTAAAATGCCTCTGAACAGAGCGGGGGTGTTTTCGTTTATGCATTCCTGTAATCTTCTCTAAAGAAATCCCATACTCAAATGGCATAAGATTAGAAATACCTTATTCACGAAACGTCATCGCCGCTTTACCGGACGGCTTCATGTTAGTTTGGAAAATCATAGGTTTTCTTTTGTAAATCAATCCGGAATTGCTGTGGGGATTTAATTACCCACTATATCGCAAAATATTTGATTAAATGATGAAGCTAAACCAAAAACGGCCCCGGGAATATTTTCTTACAAGGAGACTTGATGATTTCTTCACAGGAGTTTATAATGCCTGTATATTTATTATCAGGTTCTTTAAAGAAGCTTTTCATCCACCATTCGAATTCAGGGAAATTGTAAGGCAATGTTATGAGGTAGGATATAAATCGCTGGCTCTTATATCTATTACCGGCTTTGTGACAGGGATAGTGTTTACAAAACAATCGCGTCCATCACTTGCTGAATTTGGTGCTACCTCCTGGCTCCCATCCCTTGTTTCCATTGCTATATTGCGTGCACTTGCACCATTAATTACAGCCCTGATTACTGCAGGTAAAGTGGGATCAAATATTGGCGCAGAGCTTGGATCAATGAGGGTAACAGAACAAATAGATGCTATGGAGGTTTCGGCAACCAATCCCTTTAAGTTCCTGGTTGTAACCAGGGTAATAGCGACCACATTTATGGTTCCGGTTCTGATGCTTTATGTAGCAATGATAGGTCTGTTTGGGGGGTTCCTGAATGTAAATGCAAATGAACAAACCAGCCTGGTTACTTTTTTTCAGAAAGCCTTTGATAGTATCAGGTTTATTGATATCTGGTCCTCTATTATTAAGTCTTTTATTTTTGGATTCACGATAGGTATTGTCGGTTCTTACCAGGGTTATCATGCATCACAGGGAACCCAGGGAGTAGGTAAAGCAGCGAATGCATCAGTAGTTATTTCCATGTTCCTGATTTTTATTGAAGAGATAGTAATAGTGCAGGTAGTAAACTGGTTCAGGTAAAAACGATAACGATGATGGACACCCGAAGGAATATGGTTGATGGAAGTTCAGATCCTGTGATACGCATCAGTGGGCTGGTAAAATCATTTGGTACTAATCACGTATTAAGGGGAGTGGATCTTGAAGTTCGCCAGGGCGAAAACGTGGCGGTGCTTGGGAGATCTGGCACTGGAAAATCAGTACTTATTAAGATCATTGCCGGGTTGTTAAAGCCAGATAAGGGAACCGTAATTGTACTTGGAGAAAACGTAGCTGAACTCAATATTAAAGACCTGGAGAAATTACGATTGCACATTGGATTCTCTTTTCAGAACAGTGCCTTATATGATAGTATGACAGTAAGAGAGAATCTTGAGTTTCCATTGCTTCGAAATGGAAGCAGCCGGAAAAAAACAGATGTTAATGCTGCAGTCGAAGGCGTTCTTGACGCGGTAGGGCTTTCACAAACAATAAATCAGTATCCCTCTGAATTATCCGGCGGTCAGAGAAAAAGAATAGGCATAGCCCGCACCCTGATAATGCAGCCACAGATCATGTTGTATGATGAGCCAACAGCAGGGCTTGATCCCGTAACCAGTATTGAGATCAATAACCTTATTAAGGAAGTTCAGCAGAAATACAATACTGCTTCAATAATAATAACGCATGACCTTACTTGTGCCAAAACTACTTCGGACCGGATAGCCATCCTGATGGATGGGAAATTTCTGAAAACAGGAAGTTTTGACGAAGTATTTGAAGATAAGGATGAAAGAATCAAAAGTTTTTACGATTATAATTTTATTGACTAATGAATACACAAAGAAATAAACGCGCGGTCACCGTAGGACTTTTTGTCGCTGTCGGTCTTATTATATTACTGGTTGGCATATTTACCCTGGGGGGACAGCAAAAAAGTTTTGTCCGTGCGATCAATGTCAGCGCCATCTTTGATGACGTGGCAGGTCTCCAGATAGGGAACAACATTTTTTTCTCCGGTGTCAAGATAGGCACTGTAAAAAAAATAGAGTTCTATGGTGATTCAAAGGTTCGTGTACAACTGCATATTGAAAAAAAGGCCAAGGAGTTCATAAGGCAGGATGCAAAAGCAAAAATCGGAACAGATGGATTAATTGGTAATAAGATCATTGTAATCTATGGAGGATCGCCTGCCGCAGAGCCAATTGAAGGGGGCGAAACGCTGATTGTGGAGAAGGCAATGAGTACCGATGAAATGCTGGCCACTCTACAGAAAAATAATGAAAACCTGGTTTCAATTACCACTGATTTCAAACTGGTCAGTAAAAGACTTGCAGAAGGACAAGGTACCATAGGAGCTTTGTTGCAGGATGATAAACTATTTAAAAATCTTGAGGCAACCATGGTGAATTTGCAGATAGCTGCCAGAAACAGTCAGAAACTGACTGGGGGGATAGCTGAATTCACCGCAAAACTGGAAACCCCTGGTACACTTGCGGATGGATTGGTAAATGACACTACGATCATGACTAGCCTGAAACAGGCAGTAACCCAGCTTAACCAGGCATCAGCCGGCGCTTCTGAATTTGCAGATAATCTTAAGAAGTCAAGCAAACAGTTGAACTCAACTGATAATACTTTGGGTATGCTGTTAAATGATGATGAAGTCGGGAATGAGTTCAAGGATCTGATTCAAAACCTGAATACCAGCAGCCAGAAGCTTGACGAAAATCTTGAAGCACTGAAACATAATTTTTTGTTCCGCGGTTATTTTAAGAAACAAGCCAAACGTGAAGCGAAGGAAGCAAAACAAGTAAAATCTGCAATAGAGCAAAGCTCAAAAACCAATTAAGGAATCACTTAGATTAGCGTTGGGTTGATAAAATCGATTGGGATCAACAAAATCCAGTAACTTGATTTGATAACAACCTGCTGCAATATGAAAATTTTATTCGCTTTTTTGCTGATGCACCAATGCTTGCTTGGCCAGACTTCAACCAAAGAAATTTTTACACGCGAATTAGATAAACAACTCGATATTGGCAAGCCTAAGCTGGCTGGCTCAATGCAATTTGATGAAGCCACCCAGGTCTATACACTCAAAGGAGCTGGTTACAATGTCTGGTTCAACAGGGATGAGTTTTGTTATTTACCTACAAAGATTTACGGGGATTTTATTCTGACTACTAATCTGAAATTCTCAGATACCACCGGTAATATGCACAAGAAGGCCGGTTGGATGATCAGGGAATCTCTTGACGATGCCGCGGCGCATGTGAGTGCGGTAGTTCATAAAGATGGACTAATATCAATGCAGGCGAGGCCGTTGCGTGGTTCATATATGCGCGACCCCCAGGATGAAATTCGTGCACCAAAAAAACGCACGGATGTAATTCAACTTGAGCGATCCGGTAACCAGTTTATAATGCGGATCGCAAATGCAGGGGAACCATTACAGGTAGTGGCTATGAAAGAATATAAAGACATGCCTGATACTGTTTATGCAGGTCTTTTCGTGGCCTCTCATGATGCTGATAAATTAGAGGCCGCACAGTTTTGGAATGTCCGGATAGATAAACCGGTACCCGATAATTATTCAACCTCCAGGTCCGGATTTATTGGTTGCCGTCTCGAAACAATTGATGTATTTACAGGGCAGCGAAAAATCATTCACGAATCAAAGGGAAGATTTGAAGCGCCGAACTGGATGCCTGACGGTAAAAGCCTTTTATTTAATGCAAATGGGTCTCTTTATACTATTCCCGTTGATGGTGGCGACACTGTTAAATTGAATACAGGTAAAGCCGACAAAAATAACAACGATCATGGTATTTCTTTTAATGGAAAAATGCTTGCTATCAGCTCTCACCGGAGTGGGTTGCCAGGTGGAGGTTCGAGCGTCTATGTACTTCCGTTATCCGGAGGTGAACCAACGCTTCTCACAGAACAAACACCATCATATTGGCATGGCTGGGCTCCTGACGGAAGTCATGTATTGTATGTCGGAATGCGAGATGGTAAAAACTATAATATTTATAAAAAATCTGTTAAAGGAGGCGAAGAAGTAGCGCTTACCGATAATAAGGATCATCATGTTGATGGTCCGGAATATTCCCCGGACGGAAAATATATTTACTATAATGGAAGCGCAAGCGGGACCATGCAGGTCTGGCGGATGAAACCCGATGGTTCCGGGAAAGAACAGGTGACATTCGACGAAAACAACAACTGGTTTCCCCATATTTCACCTGATGGAAAATGGATCGCATTTATTACATTTCCACCCACAATTATTCCGAATGATCACCCCTCTTATAAAAGAGTCAGGCTGATGCTAATGCCCGCTTCGGGGGGAGCTCCAAAGGTGATTGCGCATTTGTATGGGGGCCAGGGGACCATCAATGTGCCCTCGTGGTCGCCTGACAGTAAAAGACTCGCTTTTGTGAGTAACTCGAAGCGCTATGAAGACAAATAGTAAGTAATTTTGCCTCACTAAAAAAAGCAGATATGGAAATCAGTGGTAAGCTAATTCAATTTCTTCCCTTGCAAACTGGCCAGGGTAAAAACGGCACCTGGAAAAAACAGGAATTTATCCTCGAATTGGGCGGACAATACCCTAAAAAAGTTTGTATTGCTGCCTGGGGTGATAAGCTAGATATGAGCAGTTTCAAAGTTGGTGATTCTATCGAAGTTTCTTTCGATGTTGAAAGTCGTGAATACAACGGTCGCTGGTATACAGATGTAAAAGCCTGGAAGGTAGTCAGCAAACAGGAAGGCGGCAATTCAAATGACAGCGGTAGCCGCGGCGGTTATGTGCCCCCTGCACCGGTTGATGCAATGTCTGGTGGCGATGATGACCTGCCTTTCTGATCTCATGCAGATATCTGATCTAATATAAATATATGATGCGCCCTAAAAGCGTAATCTGCCCGATATTGAACTCTTATTGCGCGATCACAGTCCTTAGGGGATAATGATCGCGCAATTTGCTGTATTCCTTGTTCCTGATATTTGGTTGGCATCGCATGCTTTTCGTAATTTAGGCACATGCCGACCAATAACAGTTCAAGAAGAAAATTTCTTCAACAAAGCGCCGTATTATCTGTCTCTTCGCTTATCTCTCCCGAAAGTATATTTATTAAATCTGGCAATAAGTTACCCCGCTGGAAAGGTTTCAACCTGCTTGATTTTTTCAGCCCGGATCCTGCCAATTCCCGCAAACCCACAACCGAAGAATATCTAAAATGGATGCATGACTGGGGTTTCAGTTTTGTAAGGATCCCAATAGCTTATCCATGGTACCTCGATTTCGATCGTTCAAGGAATATCACTAAAGAAGAGGTTTACAAGATCGATGAAAAACAAACTGAAAAAATACAAAAACTGGTAGCTCTTGCCCATAAACATAAGCTACATGTTAGTCTGAATCTGCATCGCGCTCCGGGTTATTGTATCAATGCCGGCTTTCATGAACCTTATAATCTTTGGAAAGATGATGAAGCGCTAAAGGCATTCTGCTTTCACTGGTCATATTGGGCAAAAATCTATAAAAATACTGCAGCCGATAAAATCAGTTTTGACCTGGTAAATGAACCGAGTATGCGTGAAGATATGAATGATCAGCATTCGAAATCCGGTCCTGTGCCTGGTGATCTTTACAGAAAAGTAGCTAAGGCTGCATCAGAATCAATAAGAACAGAGAACCCTGGTCACCTGGTTATAGCAGATGGCAACAGCGTTGGAAACAACGTAATACCTGAAATTACCGATCTGGATATAGCTCAAAGTTGCCGCGGTTACTATCCTGGCGCAATCTCCCATTTTCGCGCACCATGGGCAAACAAAGATCCAATGGCCGCACCACCGCCAACCTGGCCCTTAAAATCGG
The DNA here is from genome assembly GCF_035489435.1 of Flavitalea sp. Classification (NCBI taxonomy): domain Bacteria; kingdom Pseudomonadati; phylum Bacteroidota; class Chitinophagia; order Chitinophagales; family Chitinophagaceae; genus Flavitalea; species Flavitalea sp. The sequence goes on along the minus strand of NZ_DATHKG010000090.1, from coordinate 74,369 downwards.
GAGCGAACTCTTTAGACAGACAGGCAATTGAAAAATATTACAAACCGTGGATTGAACTCGTCCAAAAAGGTGTCGGTGTACACTGCGGAGAATGTGGATGTTGGAACAAAACGCCCCATAATGTTTTTTTGGCATGGTTCGGCGATGTGCTGGATGTGCTAAAACAGCATGATATCGGATTTGCACTGTGGGAATTCAACGGTGATTTTGGGCTAATCAATTCTGGCCGGGCGGATGTCTCTTATGAAGACTGGCATGGACAGAAGCTGGACGGAAAATTGCTGAAGCTGTTGATGCGGAGTTGATTTCTGCAAATCAGGGTTGCCACGGCAAAGGAATTGCAACTCGCGAACGTTGCAATTCCTCTTTGAGGCCCTTATAATTCAGCTTGTTTTTTCTTTGGGACCTTCTCTTTCGTCTGGTCTCCCTTTAAGCTAAATGGAAAAATAATGGCGGCGAACAGGCCGCATGAAACATTGCCAATTATCGAGTTGGCAATGATCATAAAAACAAGGCCGTCGGTTTTACCCTGAATACTATTTGCAGGCTCGTTGATCAAATGTTTTGCTGGAGATCCGGAATTTAAAAGGCCGGGAACAAATACCAGTAACAAAACCAGTGATAGTATCACCGCCATTATGGTCCCCATAACAGTCGTAATAGAACTGGCTGTGAGCATAGCAAGCGTTCCAGCGTTTTCGTCGCGTTTTGCATTAAATACAAAAAGAAAATAGATTATTACCAGCATAAAAAGAAAGTTGCCTAAATACAGCAACCAGGCCCTGGTATAGTCAGCCGTCTTCAGAAAAAATATTAACGGTAAACAATAAAGTAGCGCTGCAACAAGTGAGTGGATAGCATATGGTCTGAGCTTGATTCCTTTTAACATAAAACAACGTTTTCTCCCACGCACTAAAGTCTAAAAATCATTCCCTCTTTATGGGTAAGGGTATAGCGTTATTCTATCACCGGTTTGTAAACAGTAATGGAATATTGCTCCCCAATGCGGGGTATATCCAGAGATATATCTACACAGATATTTTACCCTTTACACCATCGTCCATGGTTTTGCCCGTAACTGCACCTGCAATGATTTTCAGCAAAGAAACCGTTTTGTTGTTTTTTGTATCCCAGTAATATGCGTCTGAAGGCACAACCTTAATAATGGTGAGTTCCGGATCATCAACTCCTTCCGGAAACCATGCTTTCACTATTGGACTCCAGAGTTCTTTGGCAATTTCCCGGTCTACCAGGATTGTTGCTTCGCCATATACACTCAGGTATTCTGAACTGCCTTTATGCGTGTAAAATAACTGAACGCGACCATCCTTACCGATATCTTCGTTATGCACGCTTGACTTGCTGCTGAGGAACCATAAGTTGCCCTGGTCATCCACTTTTTGGGTCGACATGGGCCGGGCCGAGATCGGAAGCCTGGTTAAATTAGTGGCAAACAAACAGATGTCCGCGTCCCTGGCTATATCCTGGATCTTTTCTATCGCTTCTGTATTAGACAGGGTTTTGTGTCTCCCATGTTAGATAATTTTAATTTGTTGGCAATTTGATTTGTGATAAAGCATCATCAATTGGTGTGCCTTCAGTATTAAAAATCCTTTGCAAATTTTTAAGAACCAGGGTCCGGAAACACTGTTTTGATATTTGGTTTTTTTGTAAATTTGTTATTCATCAAAGAAAAGGAGGTATTCATGAAATCTACAGATCATTCATGGAAACCTTCGGTTGGTATCGCCTAACCGGGTTTCTCCATCAAAATATCTGCTGACAAGAGTCAGGAACCACTAAGAATTCTTAGTGGTTTTTTTTTGAACCAAACCAAACTAAACATTGTGATTCAATTTTTATCCTTCAACTTCCACTACACTGATTTACTGATCATCGCCCTTGTTGCAATGCTTACCGGTATGGCAAAGACGGGAGTACATGGAGCCGGGATGTTAGCAGTACCGTTACTGGTGTTTGTTTTCGGCGGCCAGGCCTCAAGTGGAGTGATGTTGCCTATCCTGATTCTTGCAGATGTTTTTGGTGTGTGGTACTATCATCGCCATGCAGAATGGAAGTATCTGAAGATTCTTTTCCCCTGGGCGGCTATTGGAGTTTTGATTGGCACATTCACCGGAAATTATATTGATGACGAGATGTTCCGTTTTATCATGGCCATCGTTATCGCGATCAGTATTATTATAATGCTTTGGCTTGAAAAAGCAAAGCCAAAGGATATCTCTGCCAGCCTTGGCTTTACCATTGCGATTGGTATTGCCGGAGGATTCACATCAATGGTTGGAAATCTCGCAGGCACTGTAATGGCTATATACTTCCTGTCGATGCGACTTCCTAAAAACAGTTATGTGGGCACTACCGCATGGTTTTTTGCGGTCGTAAATTTTTTTAAAATACCATTTCATTTATTTGTTTGGAAAACCATCAAACCGGATGTGTTATTGCTTGACCTTATGAGTTTACCAGCGATTCTGTTGGGTGCTTATCTTGGGATAGTGATCGTTCGAAACCTGTCAGAAAAAGTTTATCGGACATTCATCATTGTAACCACACTACTCGCCGCAGTTGTTATGCTGCTGCGATGATTTGCGCTGTTAATATTAGCAGCAATAAAAGAATAAACCATTAATGTCAGGACTATTGCATTATCAGGACTATTGCATTGGTAAAATGACAGTAAAAGTTGCTCCTTGTTGCGGCGCTCCTTTTGCAGAGATGACACCACCGTGATGAGCCACAATTTCACGACAGATGGCCAGTCCAATCCCCGTTCCCTTGTAGGTTGATTTATCGTGCAGTCTTTGAAAAATGGCGAAGATCTTTTCGGCATAGTCATTAAGAAAGCCGATTCCATTGTCTGAAAACCTGATACGCAAATAACGTTTTGAATTTTCAAGTCCGGCCTCAGTGATTTCTTTTATGGAAGGAAAATCAGTAGTGATATTAATTGTCGGAGGCGTTTTTGGCCGGCTGAATTTCAGAGAATTTGAAATAAGGTTTGTGAACAACTGCCGTATCTGGATCGGGTTAACAAAAGCATAAGGCAAAGGTTCATAGTTAATCACTGCAGCCTTCTCTTCTATTTGTGGTTCGATATTCATTAATACATCTTCGAGTATTTCCGTGAGGCTGGTATGTTCAAAATGTTCATCCGTATTGATCTTCGAGACCGAAAGAATTTCATCAATCATTTGTTGAAGACGAAGCGATGATTGAATAATTGTTTTTAGGATGTTAGTGCTTTGTTCATCCAGCCTGGATTCATTTAGCATACGGAGCCTGTCCCCGAATAGCGAGATTTTTCGTAACGGTTCTTTCAGGTCATGACTACTTATATATGCGAATACCTTTAGACTGGCATTTGACTTCTGAAGTTGAATGGTGCGGTCATAGAGCGTTTTCTCAAGAGTTTTTTGCGCTGTTACATCCTGGCAGGTGCCTATCATTTTAAAAGGCAGTTCATCTTCATTCAGGAGAACCTCACTTTGACCGTAAAGAATTTTTTCAGCACCATCTGGTGTCTTAATTCGAAAATAGTATTCACGATGACCTGGATTGTTAATCTGCTCCTGGATTCCAGCGCTCCTCGCTTCCCTGTCATCCGGATGAACAAAGGAAAGATACCGGTCGAAAGTTATTTGTTCCGATTGCGCAGGTAGTCCATAAATATTAAATAACTCATCAGACCATTGCACCCTGTCTGAACTAATGTTCCATGACCAGTTACCAATCCTGTTAAGTGCCTGGGCCTGTTTATATAATTCCTCACTGCGCTGTAATTTCCGGATCATTTGATGTTTATCAGTCACATCCATGATCGTTGCATTTAGCTGAGCAGGTTTTTCATCGATGAATTTCACTTTTCCTTTCGACCAAAGTATCCGTTCACGATTGTTAACGGTACAACGATATTCACATTCATATGGCCGGGTTCCATTGATGGCTTTATTAAACATTTGTATAACCTGGATTTTATCAGAAGGGTGAACGTTTGTCATTATTTCCTCGAAAGAACTGCCGGCCTGTAAACCAAGGCTGGCAAGGTCCTTAGAAAATGCGCAAATCTTATTATCCAGGATATCCCAGGTAAAGGTGCCAATGTTGGCAAGGTTTTGAGCTTCCAGCAAAGCTTCTTCTTTTGCCTGGAGTTCTTCTGCATACAAACGTTCCTGTGTAATGTCAAAAGCAACCCCGAGTAATTGAGTCGGAAAACCCTCAGAATCCCGTTTGTACGCTGTTTCATAGTTCCTCATCCAGCGATATTCTCCTTTACTGTTACGGAGACGATATTCAAAAAAACGTACTTCACCTTCCTGCATGTTTGCGAGTGACATGATGTAGTGATCTGCATTAGCAAGATCTTCGGGATGCACGATCTGCCTGAAAAATTTATTGTTGCCGGCAAATTCATAACGGTTATAACCCAGTTCGAAGAACAGCTTTTCTGCAGGGAGAATCTGCGTGTCGCCGGGGATATCGTGGAGATAATAATACCCCGGAGAAGTGGTGAACAGCTTATCCTTTATGGATTTCTCTTCTAGTACTTTTTGATTCAGTTGCTCTATAAAATTCTGAGCAGCCAGGATATTATATCTCGTGAATAATGTGTCCAGTTCTCCGATTATCTGTATAATCAGGGTAGGATCATTTGTAAAATCGCCAAGAAAGGATAACAAGGTTTTTCTCCGTGCGGCATGGGTCAGCAGGATATCTTCAGCAGAGATTTGTGCCCTGTTTACGTGCCCTAATAAATCCTGCCGGTATTGATTAACCCATTTATTGATATTCTGCCAGGTACTGTTATTTGCTATTCCCTCCAGAAATTCAGTATAATAATGCCTTGAATTGGCAACAACGTCTTCGACCCGGCTGTCTTTAAATTGCTCCCAAAGCGGAATGTTCATTGATCTTGAGAAGGATACTTCCCTGCGAAGATATTCTTCCAGATGGTTCTCCAATATGAACCTTGCAAAGTTTGGGGCAAAAGAAAAAATCATGTCATCTTTTCCATTTGCCATGTTAATTTGATTAAGGGGTTGTTGCAATTCTCAAACAAAAATATAAATTTTCTCTAATAATAGGCAGTGATTAACGGTTAAATGACCCTTAGTTGCGGATATTACAGCTTTTAATTTATTTTGTTGTTTTTATACTTTGGAAATGTAAAAAGCCAGGCTTGCCCGGCTTTATAATTTTTATCAAACTTGATTAATTTAATCGTGAATCACATTGATCAACGCCTGCTTTAATTGCTTTATGACTTGTTGAAGTTGTTATTTATTCTTGCTTAAGTTGTTATTTATCAATATACCGCCGACCGCAATAAATAAGTATTAATTACATTGGCCTTGTAGGCGCAGGAATAGTCGGTTGTATTTCAGGTTCAGGCTCGTATGGTTGTTCGGGATTTATTTCAGGTTCTTCATCAGGTTCAATATCAGGCGTTTCCAGCGGATTTATTTCCGGCTCCTCAAGGGGATTGTCTTCAATTTCTGATGGGTCAACAGGATTTATTTCAGCCGGTTGCTTAGTATTAGGAATTTCTGCTGGTCCTGATGGCCTTTGTTTTTTTGACATAACATTTATTTATTGGATGCAAGATAACTACAAAAAAATGATGCCATGCCAGAGGTCGTACTTAACGAACTTAACAGTCAATAAAAGTATGTTTTGACATATTATAACCTGACGACATCATAAATAATCACAGGAGGATCAAAATACTGATCTTTTTCGCGCTGATTATAAATTTTTCTTACCACATTTAATCCTTCAACTACCCGCCCGAATGCAGCATACCCCTGCCCGTCGGGATTGTTTTCACCACCAAAATTAAAACCAGGCTGATCTCCAACACAAATAAAAAATTCTGTATTAGCAGAACCAGGTTTAAATCTTGCAAGAGAAATTGTTCCATCAATATGTAATAACCCGGTTTTATCAGTTGATTCATGAGGAATACCCGGCGGGTTTATTCCCTTTTTCGCAGGGGATCTGAATAACCCACCCTGGATAAGTTCAGCTTTTGGTGCGTCTGAAGGCTGGTTATCGACATTCAAGACCCGGTAAAAGCTTGAATTTTTAAAATAACCTGAATCGATATATGATAAAAAGGCAGCCACCGTTGCGCCAGCTTTTTCAGGATATAATTCTAATTCAATATTGCCCAGCCTGGTCCTGATTTCTATATGCGGGTTTTTATAAGACGGCCGCGAACATGCGCTGACCGAAAAAATAAAGAGCAAAGTCAACACTTTACATGCAAGTTTCATAGTTCTGTATTTAAACAAAGTCCCTTTTTAATTTTCAAGGTACAACTACTATTTTACTGATCCCGGTCGCATGCTTATCTACATCAAACGATAAGCTCCCTCATGCTTGTTCGTTTGTCTGATAAATAAGCCGTTTAACAATTTGCAGCAGAATTAATCAGTATGGGTATTATCTTGTAAACCTTATATGAGAACCAGACTAACCTGCTTTTTCATCTCGTGTTTCATTTTAATGAACCTGAAAGCCCAGGAAACGAAGCAGGGCCAGATTAGCGTTACCGTTTCAACAACTGATAAAAAATTTTTGCCGGGAGCTACTGTTGAACTGCATCGTTATATTGATTCAGTATTATTGAAAACATGTTTGACCGACACCAACGGGATAGCAGTTTTTAGTGAACTCAGCCGGGACAGTTATTTCCTGGTGGTTTCAGCAGTCAGTTTTATCGGGCAATACAGCGAAGTCGCGGAGGTTCTCGATAACCTGGTAATAATGAAGCCCGTTTTCCTGGAACAGGCAGTTGGTATACTGGCAGAAGTCACTGTTACAGGCAAGAAACCATTTATCCAGTTGATGCCCGACAAAACCATTGTGAATGTTGAGGCCGGTATCTCAAACAGCGGTGCTACTGTATTGGAAGTGCTGGAGAAATCTCCTGGAATTACTGTTGACAAAGACGGGAACATTTCGCTTAAAGGCAAACAGAATGTGCTTATTCTTATTGATGGAAAGCCCACTTATCTTCCTGCTGCTGAGATAGCTCAGCTGCTGGGAGGAATGAACGCTTCCCTGATTGACCAGGTCGAAATAATGGATAACCCTCCTGCAAAATATGATGCTTCGGGAAATGCCGGTGTTATTAATCTCCGCACCAAAAAATTAAAGCAGCGCGGATTTAACGGTAACATAAGCAGTTCTTATGGCCAGGGACACTATTATAAAAATAATAACAGCCTTTCCCTCAATTACCGCCATGATAAGTTCAATATTTTTTTCACCTACAGTTCAGGGTTTAATAAAGGATATACAGACCTGTATGCTCTAAGAACTTACTATGAAGCCAATACAGTTAAGCCGATTGCGGTGCTAAACCAGGATACCTGGTTAACCTCCAAACTAAGAAATCATACGGTGAGGATAGGGGCAGACTATTATCTCAACAAGTCCACTACGATTGGTATTGCTCTCTCTGGTATAAGAATGAACCGCAATGGTACCGGCGATGCAACAAGCTCGTGGTTGAACCCTGCTGGTGTGACTGACTCATTGGTAATTACCCGGAGTACCAGCAGTAACAAATTCCGTAATGCAGGGGGAAATCTGAATTTCAGACACGAGTTTGCCAAAGGCAGGGAGCTAACAGCAGATATTGATTACCTCGATTATTCAATACAAGGGAACCAGTTTTTTGACAACATTGTAAGAACGCCAACTGAATACACGGAATCAGTAAAAGGCAATCTTCCTTCGACTATCAATATATTTTCTGCAAAAGCAGATTATCATCAGCAGGTAGGCAATACCGTTACACTTGATGCAGGGTATAAATCATCATTTGTAAATACTGACAATCTCGCTCAATATTATCTGCAGGGCGGCAGTAGATGGCAGACTGATTATAATAAAACAAATCATTTTCTTTACCGGGAAAGAATTCATGCTTTTTATGCATCGTCTGAAACGAAATTTAAGAGCTTCACAGTGCAGGGTGGTCTGAGATATGAGAACACTGAATATAACGCGGAACAAAAAGGAAATATACAACGTAAAGACTCGCTGTTCAGCAGGAAATATGATGGTATCTTCCCTACCCTTTTTGCGCAATACAAAGCAGACTCTAATCACAGCTTTTCGCTTAGCGCCGGCAGAAGAATCGACAGACCGGCTTATCAAAAACTTAATCCTTTTGTTTTTGTCATCAACAAGTATACTTACCAGCAGGGCAACCCGTTTTTCCGGCCTCAGTATACCTGGAATTTCCAGGTAAGTCATCAACTCAAACAGCTGTTAATTACAACTGTTAATTACAGCGTAACAACTGATTACTTCTCCCAAATCTTTTTGTCCTTGCCAGATGGCATCCTGATTTATTCAGAAGGCAACCTGGGCAGAATGCGTAATATAGGGCTCTCGGTTAGCAGTCAGTTTGATGCAGCTACATGGTGGTCAATAAGTACCCAGGCAAATTTGTATAATAAGAAGATAGAAGGCGTAGTCTGGAATGAAAGAGTAACTGCGCTTACTCAATTCAACATGAACCTGAATAATCAATTTCGGCTGGGTAGAGGATGGTCGGCCGAGCTTTCAGGATTTTTTGTTACAAAAGAACAGGAGCTCCAGGAAATCACTGATCCCACCGGCCAGTTAACAGTCGGGATCGCAAAACAGGTGTTGAAAAACAAGGGCTCTGTAAGGTTAACTCTCCGTGATATCTTTTATACCCAGGCCATGAAAGGAGATACCAATTTCGAGCAGGCATTTGAATATTTTAAACTGACAAGAGATTCGCGGGTGCTTACGGTCGCCTTTTCTTATCGTTTCGGAAAATCTTTTAAGGCCCCGGCCAAACGTACGGGTGCAACCGAAGAAGTTGAACGGGTCGGTACAGGAGGATAGGTAATTTAGTTATGAGTTATGAGTGAAGAGTGATGAGTGGTAAGTTGAGTTGTAAGTGATAATTAGATGAAACTATTATGAGAGGTAAGCTATCGGGGATGAGTAGTTACCTGTTGCAGGTGACTGGGATTCTTATTATTCAACTACCAGTATTCCCTTTGCAGTAAAGCGGATTTCTTTCTGAGGTTTTGTAATCGCAGCAATTTCTTCTTTTGATTTTTTCGCATCTTCAGCATAGTGCTGTAATTCTGCAACTGATGCTGTTTTCATAACTGCCTCGCCATCAAGTACCACTGTTTTTCCAATCATATCAGTAGGAACAAAAAAGCCGTAATCCTTCATTTTTACAAACACCTTAGTGCTATCAGGCATCTCTAACGATATCCAGCAGCCTTTTTTAGGACAGACATCGGTTACCTTCGCTTTGATCTTTGTAGGTAAAGGTTCTTCATTCACAAGTTTTTTGGGAAGCTCGGAAATAGCTATTGCACCATCCGCCCTGATAGCTTCTCCATAAGTGTTACCAACCCTGGCCTTTCCCGCGGGCGGTTGTGCCATAGCGAAAATGCCCGCAGATAAAATTGTCAGAAGCAGGAATATTTTTTTCATGAGATGTTATTGAGTGTTGAACAAAATTACCCTAAGTTTTGAGAAATTCCAGCCTATTTGGCAATATCGATTTTAACTTTTTTGTTTTTTATCTTTTCATTTTTTATTGCCATCAGGGTTCTTCCCACTTTAGATTTACGCACCGCCACAAATGAAAAGAAGTCTTTCACTTCTATCAGTCCAATATCTTCTTTTTTAAGCTCTCCTTTATTACCAAGGAAACCTACAATATCGATCTTGTTCACCTTGTCTTTTTTGCCGGCAGCAATAAACAGGGTTGACCATTTGGGCTTTTCAGGAACCACTGTATGTTCCGGCAGCTCAAGTTTTTCGGGTACTGCTTCAAGATAGCCTGGTAGTTTTTCTTCGGGACCCAGTATGAATACCGCTGTACCGCTTGCATCCATCCTTGCCGTGCGCCCGTTCCTGTGGGTGAAGGTTTCCTCGTTGTTAGGCAGGTGATAATGAATGATATACCGGATATTAGGAATGTCGAGCCCCCTGGAGGCCAGGTCCGTTGTAACCAGTGTATCGGAGGTGCCGTTCCTGAATTTGCATAAAGCACTATCACGTTCCTGCTGTTCCATAGCGCCGTGATAAAATACATTTACAATGCCTTTTTCCGTGAGCATGGCAGATGTTCTTTCAACAGCATCACGATGGTTGCAAAATATCACTGAAGAACGGCTGCCATGAAAGCAGAGAAGTCTGAACAGTGTATCAAGTTTATCCTTGTCCTCGCTCTCAACATATTGAACCGCCAGGTCTTCAGTAGGTTCACCAGTAAGAAAATTGATTTTTAAGGGATCTGTAAGACCAAGAAAATCAGGAATCTCACTGGCATCGGTAGCCGATGTGAGAATTCTTTGCCTGAGGCCGGGAAGGGAACCAATGATAAAAGACATTTCTTCCTGGAAGCCCAGTTCAAGACTCTTATCAAATTCGTCCAGGATTAATACTTCTATATTTTTTGTTTGAATGTTCTCACGGCGGATATGATCGGCGAGACGACCCGGAGTACCTACAATCAGTGCAGGTGCCTGCAACAAATTGTTCTCTTCAGTTTCACGTTTATGACCGCCGTAACAACAGGTAATTTTCAACCCGGTTCCCATGGACTTAAAAACCTGTTCGATCTGTAAGGCAAGCTCCCTGGAGGGCACAATAATTAGTGCCTGGGTAATTCGGCTTTCAGGATCTAGTTTTTCAATTACCGGCATTAAGAAAGCCAGCGTTTTTCCTGAACCGGTAGCTGATAGCAATATTACATCTTTATTCTGCGTAATTGCCTCGCCAGCAGCAATTTGCATGTCATTGAATGTGTCAATGCCAAGATTGGAAAGTATTGATTTATGAGAAATTACGTTTTTTTGCATTGCCGCAAATTTAAGATAGTTTCAGCCATTGCCCGGATTGATTTTGGATGGGGTCCGGCATTCGCAAATCAACAACTACCAAGGGTTATGATGATGGAAGCTGAAAAAATCAACTTTAAAAACAAGTTAAAAGATTATTGCGTGGAATTGTTGGCACAACGCCTTGAAACTGTGGATAAACTTGTGGTAACAGCCCAGGAATCTGCAAATAATGAAGGCAAAAGTTCTGCCGGGGATAAATATGAAACAAGCCGCGCTATGGGTCACCTGCAAAAAGAAATGTACCAGCAACAAGCAGAAAAGATTCGTCATGAATTATTAAAGGCTAAGTCGACGGAAATAAAACTTCAACCCCGGATAATAAAAAAAGGAACAGTAGTTATAACGGATAAGCTTAGTGTTTTTATTTGTGTTGGTCTTGGGAAAAAAACATTGGATAATGGTACAGTGTTGTTTGTTTCCGACGAAGCACCTTTATATAATTTGTTACATAAAAAATCGGAAGGCGAAGTGTTTGTTGTTGACAAACTAGAGCATATCATCCTTGAAATCTGGTAACGCCGGCTAACTTGCAGATTTCCCTTTTCCCATGAACCGGAAAAGATTAAGTTTGACAATTATATAAATTAATACCAGTTTATGAAGGTAAGGTCGAAAGTTCCTTTGAGGTTAGGTTTGGCAGGTGGAGGAACGGATGTTAGCCCTTATTGTGATGTTTATGGTGGCTGCATATTAAATGCAACTATTGACCTTTTTGCATACTGCACGCTTGTTCCAACACAAAACGGTATGATAACATTTCATGCACTGGATCGGGATGAGATCTTTGAATCTCCGGTATTAGACAACCTGGTTACCGACGGCCTTCTTGATTTGCACAAGGGCGTTTATAACCGCGTTATCCGGGAATTTAATATTGACCCCTTTGCCTTTGATATGAAAACACATAGCGATGCACCATCCGGTTCCGGATTAGGTTCTTCTTCAACAATGGTTGTATCGATTTTACAGGCATTTGTTGAATATCTCAATCTGCCATTGGGTGAATACGATATCGCCCAACTGGCCTATTCAATTGAACGGGAAGATCTTGCTTTGAGTGGTGGAAAGCAGGATCAGTACGCTGCAACATTTGGTGGTTTCAATTTCATGGAATTTTATGCAGACAACAGGGTTATTGTAAATCCGCTGAGAATACGTGAACAACACATAGAAGAACTCGAAGCGTCCATGATGTTATATTATACAGGCATGTCACGGTCTTCTGCTAAAATCATTGAAGACCAGAAAAACAGTCTGCAAAGCTCAAATGAAAACAGGTTGAAGGCAATGCACCAGATAAAAAGCGATGCATATCTGTTAAAGGAGTATTTGCTCAAAGGCGAGTTCAGTAAAATGTTTCTCACTATGCAGGATTCATGGGCGGCCAAAAAGAGTACTTCAGATTCTATCTCAAACTCACATATTGACGCGATTTACAATACTGCACTTAGTACAGGGGCATACAGCGGTAAGATCTCCGGGGCCGGCGGAGGTGGCTTTATGATGTTTTTCGTTGATCCACTCAAACGATTAAATATTAAGCAGGCATTATCTCCATTCGAAGGCGAATTTGTGAATTTCCATTTTTTTAATAAAGGTGCCAACAGCTGGAAAATTCTATGATTCAGCCAAAAACATCATATTCTGGAAAATAGACTCTTTTATCAATTTATCTTGACGTGGGGCCAACACTTATTCGTATTATTTTGATTTACAGACATTTGTGAACCATTTCTTTCATTTGTGGAGTTCAGTTGCCAAATAAAATTCTATTTGGGGTAACAGCATATTTTGTATATTCAGTGAACTCCGTATGTTTTCCAAAATTTTGGCTATTCTGTTGGACGCCAGATGACGATCTTCGTATACTCTGCTTAGTCACCATTTACAATTGTCGTCATAACTGTAATGAGAAAAGTGTGGCATGTAATTAGAACAGGGTATCAATCCTGTTCCGGTACAATGAAACAGCATAAGCATCAATATTTATGACAAATGTTGCGTAATCTCAGAATTCATATTGCACTTCTGGACACTATAGTCCTTAATGTTGCAATTATTACTTGTGAACAGATTTTTCAAAGCAAATTAACCCCGCTGACAGAATCAGTTTATCTGAGGTTTTATCTTTTCATGAATATAGCCTGGGTTACCCATAGCCTTATATTTTCACTTTATAAGGATGCCTATAGTTCTGCTTTTGAGCAATTTTGCCGGCGCTCGATGAATGTATACATTGCGTGGTCGATCACCATTTTCGGTTATCTTTTCTTTTGGCGGCAAATGGAGCTATCAAGATTATTCATTACAGTAAATATGGGGGGATTTGGATTGCTGATCCTTTTCAACCGGTTTATCTTTCTTACTTCCACGTATCCAAATCCAAACAGCCGGCCAGTCAAAAATGTGATGATACTTGGTTACAATGATGTGGCCAAAAAACTTGCAGGATACCTGGAGCAGGAAGCTTCCAATACGCGAATAATTGGTTTTTGTGATAAACATGAAAATGTGAAGGAGCCAACGCATTATCCTATCCTCAGTGATTTCTCGGGTGCTATGAACATGACCAGGAAGTATGAGGTTAATGAGATTTATTCAACCATTGCACCTGAACACAATGATCATGTTTACCAGATAATGCAGCAGGCAGACCAGGAATGCATCCGTTTTAAACTGATTCCCGATATGTCTTTATTCAGGGGAGAACATGGGCATCTGAATTATGTAAAGGATATGCCGGTACTGTCGTTCAGAAGCGAACCACTGGAAAGTGCCCGGAGCCAGTACCGGAAAAGGATTTTTGATGTTGCTATTAGTCTGTTTGTAACTGTATTTATCCTGTCATGGCTCATACCGATCATTACATTATTTATCTGGCTGGAATCGAAAGGCCCCATTTTTTTTATCCAGATGAGAAGCGGTAAAAACAATAAGCCATTTCCCTGCATCAAATTCCGGAGCATGCGTGTAGACAATGAACACGAATCCCGCCAGGTATCGAAAAATGATGACAGGCTTACCAGGGTTGGCAAATTTTTAAGGAAGACTAATCTTGATGAATTTCCTCAATTTATCAATGTATTGCGCGGTGAAATGAGTATCGTAGGACCGAGACCACATATGCTTATACATACTGAAAGTTATTCCAAAAAGATCGAGCAATATATGGTTCGCCAGTTCATGAAGCCCGGAATTACAGGATGGGCGCAGGTTAACGGTTTTCGGGGAGAAACCAGGTCGCTCGAGCAGATGGAGAAAAGAGTTGAACATGATCTTTGGTATATGGAAAACTGGAGTCTTTGGCTTGATGTCCGGATTATTTTTATGACGGTATTTAACGCCATCAGGGGTGAGAAGAATGCTTTTTAACCTGGTGTTTTTCTTAAGTTTTCCGAATTTCCCGAAATTTATTACACAGCATCAGGATCTTCCGTAAGCCTGAACCAATTGCCCGAATCATCAGTAAATGCAGCTTCATACTGGCCAAGAAAACCTTCACCTGGTTTCATTAAGAACTTAACTCCCTTCTTTTGCAGTTCAAGGTAAGTTTCATTCAGGTTGCTGCATCTGAACACCCCATAACTGAATATTTCATGCTTTATTAGGTCCTGCAGATTTTCAACCTGTTTCCGGGTAAATATTGGGCCTTCTTCAACTGGTATAAGCATCAATTGATTTTCAGGCTGATTAGGCATACAAACAGAAGCCCACCGTTTATCTGTATCGATCACGATATCTGTATGAACCTGGAAGCCAAGTTGATCAACATAAAACTTCAGCGCGTTCTCGAGATTTAACACATAGACGGTTATGCTAGCGAGGCCGGTGAGCATATTAGGTTTTTATTCTGAATGATAGTTTTTGTCTTTTTCATATATTCACTTTTTAGAGTTGTTGTTAATTTTAGCTTTTTGGGCTTATACAAAGCTACTTTGCCCTGTATTAATTATGTATGGCAGGTTCCGACAATAAGCGGGGTTGATTGCGACGATTGTTTTGCTGAACTTCGATATATAAAATTTCCAGGACAAACTTTTTGACACAACTCCCAAAGAAAAATTAATACGAACGGATGAAACACATTTCGATAATAATACCTGAGGGAGATTGCAGCATCACCCATATAGAAGCTAGTCACCAGATTCTTTCAGAGGTGAATGTTTTTCTTGCGAACCTGGACCGCGATCCACTCTTAAAGATCGAATTGGTTGGACTAAATAAAGAGTCCGGTTTAAAAAAGGGCTTTTATACAGTTCATCATGATAAAACCATATCAGATATTAAGAAAACGGATCTGATAATAATCCCTGCATTACAAGGGGCTGATATGGAAAAGGCTGTACAACTCAACCAGGGTTTTGTAAGCTGGATGCTCGGACAACACCGTGGCGGAGCAGAAATAGCAAGTCTCTGCCTTGGTTCATTTTTACTTGCATCTACAGGATTGCTAAAGAACAAGCAATGCACCACACATTGGAGCGCTGCAAATCATTTCCGTAAAATGTTTCCTGATGTGGAGCTGGTTCCGGAAAAGATTCTGATTGATGAAAATGGAATTTATTCAAGCGGGGGAGCATTGTCTTTTACCAATCTGCTGCTATACCTGATTGAAAAATATGCCGGTCGTGACATTGCAATACTGGCATCCAAAACTTTTATGATAGATATAGACCGGGACAGGCAATCACCGTTTATAATTTTCAAAGCGCAGAAGGACCATGAAGATGAACCCATCCTCAAAGCGCAAAATTTTATTGAAAAAAACTACGCAGAAAAACTTACTGTTGATGAGCTTGCTTCCATGTTTGCACTTGGAAGAAGAAATCTGGAAAGAAGATTTAAAAAAGCCACATCTAACACAGTAGTCGAATACATTCAAAGAGTTAAAATAGAAGCGGCTAAGTTCAGTCTTGAATCATCTTATGACAATGTTAATGAAGTTATGTACAAGGTTGGATATAATGATACAAAGGCATTCCGTACCACTTTCAGAAAAATAACCGGTCTTTCGCCGATACAGTATCGCACCAAGTTCAAACAGAAGGTTAGTTGATAGAGACTAGTTAATAAAGGCTAGGTGACATAGGTTAGTTGATATAGGCTATTTGATAAAGGTTGGTTGATATAGGTTGGTCATTTTAAGGTCTAATACACAGACGGCAATGCTTTACCGGAAATTCAATCCATGTAGGGAATTAGAACCACTCGTGGAGTGTTATTATGTTTGGGAAACTTACGATGATGACCCAAGGAAAATATTTGAATCTCCTCCCAATGGATTTTGTTCCATTGTTTTCAACTCCGGCACACCCTATTACCTGGGCAATTCAAAATATGAGCGATTAAGAGTTCCCGACCAGTTTATTGCCGGCCAGGCAATTTATTCTTATAAGTTATATGTGCCCGCCCCGGTGATGATTGCCGGCATTGTATTTAAGCCTGCAGCCCTTAACACTTTGTATGGCATCCCGGTTTATGAATACACGGAAGAACGTGTACCTCTCTCTAAAGTTTTCCGACACGCATTTCTTGATCCGTTTATCAGGAATATTGCAAAGGGGACAGCGGAAGATAAAGCCAGGCTGCTGGAACATTTTGTACTTGAAGAATACAATATACGCAAGCCCTCCATCGACGCAATTGATATCGCGGCAAATAAGATTATTGAAACAAACGGGATGCTCAACATTACCGAATTGCTGAACACTATTTATATGTCAAGGCGAACCTTTGAAAGGAATTTTTTCCGTAAGGTTGGTTTGAGCCCAAAGTACTATGCACGGATAAGACGTATCGGTTACCTGGCAAACCTTATAGCGGGAAAAAAAGCCGTTGACTGGAACGAGATGTTTACACAAGCTGCTTTCTACGATCATTCTCATTTGATCAGGGACTTTTTAGAATTCACAGGAAGAACCCCACAGCAATACCTGGAGGAGAACCTGGAACTTGCCAATTTCATCCGAAAACCCTCTTCAGAAAATTTGTAAGAATAAAATCATTTAACGAAAAGTAAAGGGATTTAATTAAGACTAAAATCATGATTGACGCAATTTTACAATTGCCAGACAATCACTTTTTTGAACCTTTGCCTTGTTATCAGTATTTAACTATTAAACTTTATTTATGGAATCAACAATTCTTCAACACCAGGGCATTAGCGTAAAAAATGTTTGCGTTCAGTTCCTGCTTGCCTACCAACAACGCAATGTGCAAAAAATGCTCTCGTTTTGTGACGAGGAAGGTGAAATCTATTTTGAACCACTTGGCGATGCAGGTAAGGGAAAGATTCACGAACTTGGTAAAGGGCTTTGGTCAGCATTGATCGATTCGTTTCCCGATATCGACAACACGTTGGATGCAGCAGTAGCGGAAGATTTAACAACTGTAAGATGCCAGGTAGTGATTCGTGGTAAGCAACAAAAAGATTTCGCAGGAATCACCAACCAGGGTAAGTCTTTTGACAGCGATCATATCTTCATTTTCAAAATCAATGAAGAAAATATGATAAGCCGGATAAACGTCAGCTGGAATCACACTGATTTTTCAAAGCAACTTGGACAAATGTAAATGAATGGTGACCCAAATTGTGTCACAAGTTTGCATATCATAATTATGCCCGAAATGATTTGACACTTCGGGCATAACTAATTATTAAACATACCAGGTTATCATCTTGTTCTTCCCTGGAGACCGGGATAAAGTTCGGGTATGCGAAGGCTTTGCCATAATTGACCTGTATTGATTTCAACAGCACTCAGTTTTCCATCGAAGCCTGCACCTGTATCAATATTCCATATATTAAGCGCCCTGATCGGGCGATCGATATCGTAAAAAATGGTGGGAGTATGTCCAATGTAGATTTCATTATACAGCTGGAACACAGGAGGATATTGATCCCGCGTTAAACGACTTTTCAGTTCAAGTTTTAACCCGGTTTGCCAAAGCGAACGGTCCCAGTTATATCTGCCATCTCTGAATTCATATCCGGGACCTTCCAGGGTAGAATAGCCCGCATGTATAAAAAGTCGGTTTGATTCGTCAACTACATAATTCTCCAGTTTCTCAAAAAACTCAAGGTGATCATGACGGGCAGGAACCTCCAATTTTTTATAGCTTTCAATTGTCGCCTTTCCACCATGATGCAACCAGGTTGAATCTGCCTTATTTCCATGTAACCAGCGTTCGCACCACAAATCATGATTTCCTTTAATAAAAGTGCAATGATTATCTGTTGAAAAATTGATGAGGAAACTGACTACCTGTGCAGAATCAGGCCATCCATCAACATAATCGCCGAGGAAAATAAACTTATCATCCTTTTCAGGCCTGATCTCATCCAACACCTGTTGCAAAGCCTTTAATGCGCCATGAATATCCCCGATTGCTATTGTTCTTGCCATCGTAAAAATTAAATTAGCCAGATGCAGCTCCCGTCCTGATTCATGCAAGGTGCAAGTTATTGTATTAAGGTGCTGGTTGCTGTATTAAGACCGCGACCGGGAACTTTTTGAGAAGTTTGTGGACATCAACAGTCCGTCCACTGACTTCCTCATGAGTAAAAAGATTTCTCCAGTTCGCCGGGGCGTCTGCCGGCAGTTCAAGATTAAGAGCTTTCCCTGTATCAGTCACTATTCCCATCGGCAGAATCACCAATAGCCATTCGTTCTGATGCCTCCTCATAAAAGCTAAAACCTTTCGTTCTGAACCTTCACCATATAAAGGAATATATGCTCCTTTCGTGAACAGATCCGGATGTTGTTTGCGAAAACATAAAACTTCCCGGGTTACAAACATTTTCTGAGTTCCTATTTCGTGGTTTTTTTCTGCGTATTCTAACAACGCATCGCGACTCACCTTGTCTTTGGCTTTCATATCATGAACCAATCGTTTCCGGAGATCATAGTTTACATAACGCCTGTTATCAGGATCCACATAACTAAGATCCCACAACTCGCATCCGCGATAGATATCAGGAATTCCAGGTGCGGCGCACTTAATAATGACCTGAACCATTGTATAAGTATTAGCAAACTGAATAATCTTTTTTACAAAAGGCATTAATGAAGGCAGGAAAGAATCTTTCGAATTCAACAAGTGTTCAATGAAAGCACTCGCAGATGCCTCATAGCTATAATTTGGATTGATGTATTCAGATCTGAGTTTGGATTCACGCAACACTTTGATAAAGAATATTTTCGTTCTTTCAACAAAGTCCCTGTTTACTTTAAGGTCTTCAGGAAAACCTCCGATAATCGCCTGGTACAAATAATATTCATCATTAACGATTGGCGCTTTTTCACCAGCCACAACCTGCCTGTATGGTTCGTTTATCTTTTGCCAGTATGCCACCAGTTCTTTCCATTCGTCTGCCATCTCACTGATGATGTTGATACGGACCCTCGCATCTTCGCCTCTTTTTGTATCATGGGTGGAAGTGCAGTTAAAAGAGTATGGATTCTTTTCCTGACGCTCCAGCATTTTAAGATGAAAATCCTTTATGTCTATGCCAAGTATCCTTGGCTGATCGCCCACTTCATTATGCGAAATCAACGGATTGTACAGGTAAAAGGCTGTGTCTTCAACGCCTTTAGCCGCCAAAGGGCCGGTAAACTGAAAAAGGCGTTGAATGAAGGTTAACCTGTTATTGGTTTTTGTAATGTCTTCATGTGGTTCAAACAAGGATTGAAGCACAGTAAGTTCGTAGCTAAGATCGGGAAACAGCCTGAGCGCTTTGTCAAAACCGGCTTTCACAAGTTCCGCATCATTGGGATCCAAAGGCATCTTTTCAACATAAGCGCGGTAAACGGGAAAGGCCGCCATAAAAACACCAAGTGCTTTTTTTAATGCAGGCATTTTTATTTCTTCGTCTTCTATCAGGCTCAACGATAAAAGCAGTCGAAGCAGGTTGTCCCATTCACCATTCAGATAAGGTTCAAGAAACGACAACTTCTTTTCAAAAACCATCTTATCATAATCCTTAAATTCAGGAACATATGAGTTGTAGATTTTCAACAATTTTTCAGAACCCTTGTTGTCTGTCATGACCTGGTTAATATAAGACAGGAATTCATAACCACTTGTTCCCTGGATACTCATTTCGGGTAGCTCCTCTTTATCATCCAGAATTTTTTCAACGATGATATAGCAATCCTCGCCAAAAAGTGCCCTTAACCGGTCCGCATACTCCACCGGATTGCGTAGTCCGTCCACATGGTCAATTCTCAACCCCTGGATATGTCCCATCTCATATAGCTTATGAATAAATGCATGGTAGGCGTTAAAAACAACTTCATCTTCCATCCTGAGACAGATCAAACTACTTACATTAAAAAACCTGCGATAATTTATGCTTGTGTTTGAATCCATATGATAACAAAGGGCATAGTGCTGCGAATTCACTATGCTTAATAGCAACTCATTATCTGTATTGATCTCTTTGATTTTTTCATTTATATTGAAAGCGACAGTTTCGTCATTCAGCTGTGCCATCAACTCCGACTTGATTCCACAACTTTGCTCATAGCTAAGACCATTATTGCTGATTAGGGCATTCAGCAGTGAATTCACATTATTAAATTCATCATTGAAGCAACCGGAAATAAGTAAAGGATAAGTCTCAGGACTTATGGGATAATACAAATCCCGATAAGCAAGGAAAAAACCGTCTTCCCGGAACCTGACGTTTAGAATATTCTGCTTCAGGCAATCCGAAACCGGGGCCTCCAGGAAAGGAACCATCAGCTTATGTGTGTAAAACGGGTGTTCCCAATCAATGTCAAAATATGTGGCGTATGAGGAATTCATTCCTCGTTCGAGCACATCCTTCAACCATACATTGTTTGTATCGAAGGCAAGATGGTTAGGAACAATGTCCTGGATCCAGCCAATCCCTTTTGTTTTGAGCCCCTGGGACAGGCGCCTCATCTCTTCTGCAGTGCCCAACTCTTCATTGATACGCGTTACATCAATTCCGTCATATCCATGTTCGCTTCCTTTGGCAGCCTGCAACACGGGCGAAGCATAAATTGTGGTTATCCCAAGGTCTTCAAGATAGTCAAGTATGTTATAAAGATGGTTGAATGTAAAATTTCTGTTAAACTGAATCCGGTAGGTGGATGAGGGTATTATCATTTCTAAAATATTTTCAATTCTTATTTTACCATTTATCTGCCAACCGGGCAAAAATGATTTTATTAGGATTAAAATTGTAAAATTTTTTGGAAGAGGATTCAATATTACAAGTGGAAAGGGGATTCGAATTAATAGGCGACAGAGCGATTCAAATTTACAAGTGGAAGAGGGACTCGAATTGACAGGTGGAATGCTTTTTTTAGAACCTTTTCACCAAATGGAAGAAAAGATGCAGAAAGTAGAGAAAATTCCGAAAAAACAAAAGATTCGGCAAGAAGAGAAGATGCGACAAGAAGAAAAGATTCCGAAAAAACAAGTGAAACTTAAGGGAAAAAGGATGCCGGAATACCAAAATATGAGCAAAGAAGAGAAGACGCCGATGAATCAAAATAATCAACTCAATAAACAAAAAAACAAAACCATCATCCAGTTTTTTGAATGGTATATACCTGCGGATGGCAATCATTGGAATCGTTTTAAGGAAGCAGTTCCGGGTTTACTTTCGATGGGAATTACAGCGGCCTGGCTACCTCCGGCTTATAAAGGTACGAGGGGCAAGGAGTCAGAAGGATACGATGTCTACGACATTTTTGACCTGGGCGAATTTGACCAGAAAGGCACTGTTGCAACAAAATATGGCTCAAAAGGAGATTACATAAATGCGGTATGGAGCGCCCGGGAAGCAGGACTGAAAGTTTATGTTGATGTGGTTTTGAATCATATGGGTGGTGCCGAAGAGACAGAAAAATTTCGCGCAAGAAAGGTTGATCCGGCAAACAGGACAAAATTCATCAGCGATGAGATCGAAATCGAAGCATTTACAAAGTTTAAATTCCCCGGACGCAAAGGCACCTATTCTGATTTTGGATGGGATTATCATTGTTTTACCGGGGTTGATCATGCCTTAGGGAGGCCGGGACCAGCCATCTACAACATCATCAATGAATACGGTGATAAGTGGGAACCAGTCGTAGACAATGAAAAAGGAAATTTCGATTACCTGATTCTGGATGATGTCGAAACCCGTAATCCAGGCGTGAGAGCTGAGTTTAAAAAATGGATCCGTTGGTATTATGAGACTGTTCCCTTTGATGGTGTGCGTCTCGATGCTGTTAAACATATGAATCCTTCATTTTTTATTGAATGGATTGATTTTCTGCTTACCGAAGTGAATCCTGATCTTTATGTTGTCGGCGAATACTGGCTCTCTGATGATTTGTCTGTCCTGATTAAATATCTTGATGCCATTGGCAAGCGGATGAATCTATTTGATGCTCCTCTGCAGCATAATCTTACAATTGCATCCGAAGAAAAAGAAAATTTCGATCTGAGAAATATTTTTCATGAGACGCTGGTGTCTGTGTATCCGGATCTGGCTGTTACTTTTGTTGACAATCATGATACACAACCATTGCAATCCCTCGAAGAATATACGCAGGCCTGGTTTCGCCCGCATGGTTATGCACTGATACTGCTGAGGGAGGGCGGTTATCCATGCGTATTTTATCCTGATATTTATGGCGCCAGGTATTCCGGGAAAAATAAGAAAGATGAGATGTTGGATGTGGAACTTCCTGTATTACCAGTGCTACCTGCTTTGCTGAAGTTACGTGTAGACTATGCTTATGGTAAACAGACTGATTATTTTGATGAGCCCAACTGTATCGGCTGGACCAGGGCGGGAAATGATGATCACCCTGGTTCAGGTCTCGCGGTACTTATCAGAAGCCGTGAAAAAGGTTCTGCTACCAAAGAAATGATAGTCGGTCAGCATTTCGCGGGTTCAACCTTTCATGATTTTCTGGATCCGAAAGCCGCGCCGATTGTCATAGACAAAAATGGCTGTGGTAAATTCAGGGTTGAAGGCGCTGGTGTAGCGGTATATGTCAGGTCTGTTTAATTATCCTTCAATTATTTTAATCTATACATCCATCAATCAATCATTGAATCTATACATAAATCATATTAATCCATGCTTCAATCATGATAATCTATACATAAATCATATTAATCTACGTATCAATCATGTTAATCTAAACTTTAATCATGTTAATCTAACTCAATCATTTTTCTCGTTGACGAGTACTAGCTGCCCCAGATGATAGGACAAATGGTTGGTTCGGTTTAATAAGACGCTAAGCTTGTTTCTGCCCTGATCATTGATAAGATCCTGATCCGTCATTGAGTTATGCCTGGCAAACCAATCATCCGCACTCATCTTTTCAAAATAAGCTGAAAGTGTCTCATTGGATTTTCGCCATTCTGCTTTAAGTGTTGCGGCATCGGGCATTTCAAAGCCGGCCTTGTCGGGGTTCTTTACAAATGCTTCATCAAGATGGGCATATTGCCTTTCACCAAGGCCGAATAAACTGATCATTCCGTCATTCACCGCGATCAGGTGACCCAAAAGATAAAGGATGCTATTTTTGCCCGGAGCTACTTCCCGGTTCAACGATCCCTCATCTACTGATTCAAAAAATTTGCTTGCATTTTTTACCTGGATGTTCCAGGATTTGATTGCCATCTGGACGAAAATTTCTTTTGTCATTTATTTTATGATTATGCAGCGAAGTTAGGCGTTCATTCGGAAGTATGCGTACACCCCTGGCTCTTTTAGATGGCTGCTTTCTGTGGATGCTTTCTGTGGCTGCTTTGAAAATGTTAGTCGTTTATTGTGCACGTTCATGGCGTTCACTCGGTTCTTCACTTCGCCGGATGGGCCTTTCGGTTGGGTTGATTTGCCACTGTGATTCCTGCTTAGTTTGTTTGCTCATGCCGGTGGCTGCTGTTGTCTCCGGTCAGCTTTTAGTGCCTTGATCGGCTTTGTTAGGTATGCTTCCAGCGGTAGTTGCTGTCCCGCCCTGATCAGCTTTAGTAACTCCGCCCAGGAATCGAATGTGGCAAATCAAACCAACCTCAGGCCCATCCTGCACCTTCTAGTCTCGTTCACTTAGGGGATACGCGACTTGTACAACAAAATTCGCCATTCACTTATTGCAATAACCGGCATTGACATTATCGGCATTGCAGAAATTGAAATGACATTGCTGTGTTACCGTTCTCTGAATTACTGTTGCCAGCCATCTGGTTATCGGAAAAACGATTGGCAAAATCCATTTGCAACAATCTAAGCTACCGAAATTTCGGTTGCGCATCGCTGCATTTGCACTCTTTTCATCTAATTGGCAAACAATCTTTAATCCGCAAGCAATCTGGTAACAGTGCATTAATAATATTTCCCATAGCGTCAAGGAAAAAATAACGATGGGTATTGTATCGATTGCTCGTTCCAGCCTGGCAATGATTCAGCGCAGTAATGATTTAGTGCTTGTGGATGACAGCGTTTATGGGTAGCAACGTTTACGGATAGCAAAGTTTGCGGATGGCTGCGTTTGCGGGTGGCAGCATTTGCACGCGGCGTTTTTTTGCAGATGGCAGCGTTATCTCCTCCAATGGAATGTGAGGGTGAGATTGGTTTGTATATTAGATCGGGAAGGGAATTGCAAAACCGGATATCAACTCACTTTGTCTTCTCTCGCTAAATAAGTGATTGGCTTATACACAAGATTTGATGCTGATTGAATGACGGGACAGTGAAGCCTGCTATAGCGGACTGGTAAGAATTGATATGACTAGTATGATATTCCCCCAAGTGGATGTGCTAGTTGGGAGCGGGATTGTGCCTTTGCGCGGCCTTCGTACCGTGGTCAGCGTTACTGAAGCCGATCAGGGGGATATTGCAACCAGCACTTGAAGAAACCCTAACAAAGCTGATCAGGGCCCCGCAGAAGACCGAAGACAAGAACCACTCACGGCATGAGCAAAGGTATTAACCACGGGACACAGCCGCAAAACGGCACAATCCCGCTCCCAACGGAGTGAAGGAATGCAATAAAACTGTTGCAGCAAGAGGCGATACAAAAATTCAAAACAGAACAGCGATCAAAGCTGAGGCAAAACATAAGGCTTTCTGTAAACCGGTTTAAGCAAAGCATTCGCAGCTTTATTATCACCAAAGTTCTGTGACTTGTCATCCCATACAAGCGAGGACCCGGACCGCAAAGCTATATTTCCCATATGGCAATAAACAGCGGCCAGCCTGCCTGTTTCGATCGGGCAAATCGGCTCATTACCCGACCTCATACAATCGATCCAATTTTTAAGATGTATACCATGAGAGTCGGTTCCTGTTTGTCGTGGCATGGACGGAACCTTCAATTTATCTTTTTCACCTTCAGGAATAAGGTCCCATGATCCGCGATCAATTACAATGGTCCCATTATTACCAACGAATGAAAGTCCATAACTTTTGCCATAGGGACCTGTTTGTATTCCTGCCGAATGTTCGTAGCTGATGTTATAACCAGGCATGGCATATTGAACACTCATGGTATCAAAAGTTTCATGGGCGTGATCCGGGAAGGCAAAGTTGCCGCCAGTAGAAGACACTTTAAGCGGAAGTGATTTTGTGTCTTTCGCCCAGAGAGCCATATCCATCAGGTGCACTCCCCAATCAGTCATCAATCCACCACCATAGTTCCAGAACATTCGCCATGAGCCATGGAAACGATTTTTATTAAATCTTCTGGCCGGTGCCGGGCCGAGCCATTTATCAAAGTCAACACCTGGCGGAACAGTGGAATCTGCCATCTTCGGTTGTCCAATACCGTAATTGAAGTTTGCCCAGATATTTATTTTCCTGAGATCACCTAATTTCCCTTCTTTCATAAAGTCCATGGCAGTCTTCCAATGGTCACCGCTTCTTTGTTGCTGTCCAACCTGTACAATTTTTTTATAGCGTCTGACCGCTTTAACCATCTGATCGCATTCATAAACACTGTTGGCAATTGGCTTCTCCACATAAACATGTTTGCCAGCCATTACACTATCTATCAACTGAAGACAATGCCAGTGATCCGGTGTTCCGATGATGACCGCATCAATGTCTTTATTTTCAAGCATCTTTCGGTAGTCGCTGTATTGCAGTGGTTTTTTGCCCTGCAGTTTTGTTATTTCATCTATACGTTTTGACAACACTGATTCATCAATATCGCAAATGGCAGCGCATTCCACATCAGGCTGTTTTAATGCCTGCACCAGGTTCCAGTTGCCCTGGCTGTTGGCACCGATTAATGCAATGCGGATTTTTTCGTTAGCGCCTAAGCTGGCAATTCCTGATTGGGGGAAAACACTTGCGATAGCACCAGTGGTGAGGAGCCTGGAAGAATCGGTCAGGAATGCTCTTCTTGTTTTTTTCATACAGCAATAATTGAATCAATAAAAGTGAATAAACCGGGATGAAACTAAGTGATAATCTTCAATTTATTTAATAATAAAAGCCGCAATTATTTAGCTGCGAATCCAAATTACTTCGCTGTGATCCCGAATTTTTTATCTGTGAAGTTTATGAGAAGAGCGAACATCCGGTTGATAAAAAGGCCAAGGATCAATCCCCCCAGGAGGCCGGCCACAATACCGGTGGCAATAGCCGGACCTGTAGTAGTCCAGGTATAAATCTTGTTCAATACCAGGGTTGAAATCCCCCCGGAGATTATTCCAAACAGGGATGTACAAGTCATAATAAATGCGTTCACGCCTTTTGATACTGAGCGTTTTCTTAAGCCTATATATACTGAAGTGGTGATTATGCCGATTGAAACAAAACCAGCTATGATCCCATCAGACACACTAAAAAACTCTTTATTTGCATATTGTAAACTGTGAGATAGTTTTGGATTTAGGAAATTAATCAGAACCTGGCATATTATGATAAGAAGATTTTCTGAGCTTGCAAATCATGGTTACAAGATAATTTCAATCTGGCATATTACATAGTGCTTCTTGTTATTAAACTCTTGTACTGGTTTCATAATTCATAACTCATAATTCATAATTCTCTTGAATCATATTTTACTTGGTGCAAACGGGACAATCGGAAACGCGCTGATACCTCTCATTCAAAAAAATGGCGAAGATTTGCGGCTGGTTTCAAGACGTGCTATGCAGGTTGAGGGCGCTGAAACCTTTGCCGCTGATGTATTGGACCGGGATAAGGTTTTTGAAGCAGTAAAAGGTGCAGATATAGTATACCTGTTAATCGGGCTTAAATATGAAGCGAAGGTCTGGGAAAGGGACTGGCCGGTGATCATGAGAAATGTGATTGATGCTTGTAAAGCAAGCGGTGCAAAGCTGGTATACTTTGATAATGCTTATATGTATGGTCGCGTGCATGGTTATATATCCGAAACAACTCCATACAAGCCCATCAGCCGGAAAGGCAAGGTCAGGGCGGCGATTGCTACTATGCTTCAGGACGAAATGAAGGCGGGGACAATTAAAGCCATCATTGCGCGCGCAGTAGACTTTTATGGTCCTGGAGTTACTGATAAAAGTGCTGCCGGAACCCTCGTTTTTAGCAACATGAAGAAAAAGAAAAAAGCACAGTGGTTTATCAACGCTGAAGTGCCAAGGTCCTATAATTATGTACCGGATGCTGCAGAATCTCTATATAAACTTGCAATGACGGAATCAGCTTATGGGCAGGTCTGGCACCTTCCCGCAGTAAAACCTCCTTTAACCGGAAAAGAATTTATAGAGCTTGCTGCAAAATATATGGGTGCAGAAGAGAAGTTCACTGTTTTACCAAAGTTCGTTTTGAAATTAATTGGCTTCTTTAATCCATTTCTTCGTGAAATCTATGAAATGCATTACCAGGATGAATTTCCATTTCTATTTGACTCTTCCAAATTCGAACGCGAGTTCAGGATGGAGCCAACCAGTTATGAGGAAGCAATTAAAAAGACCGCACAATGGTATCTGACACATTAAAAAGCTCTTTGTGACTGAGGCGCATTAAACTGAAATTCTTTTGGCGGCTCAACTCCACGGAGGTGCTTTACGAAATAATCCCAACGACGTCGCATCATATAAGGAGAATATGGTCCATATCCATGCGGGCTGTTTGGGAAAATAACAAGATCATAATCCTTGTTTGCCTTATTCAGCGCTTCAACAACAAGTAAGGTATTGTATGGCGGTACATTGTTATCAAGCATACCATGAGCCAGCATCAACTTTCCTTTTAAATTTTTTGCATAGTTCTGATTTGCCTGTGCTTCATAATCTGAGTTTTCAGCAAGTCCATTGTATCTCTCGCCCCAGTCATCTTCATAGTTCCTGTTGTCATGATTACCTGATTCAGAAATGCCAACTTTAAAAAAGTCAGGGTAACGGAACATGGCCGCAGCGGTTGCAAAACCTCCACCGGAATGTCCCCATATTCCAACCTTATTCGTATCAATTGGATATTGCTTTGATAGTTGCCTGATTGCTGCAATCTGGTCTGGCAGCGTGTTTTCGGCCATGTTGCCATAGCTCATATCATGAAAGCTTTTTGAACGATATGGATTACTTGTGCCTTCTATCACCACCACTATAAAACCCAACTCAGCTAGTGCCTGGTGGTCGCCTCTTGAAGCAGAGAACGACCAGCTGCCGACACTACCGCCTTGTGGGCCCGGATAGATATAATCGATAACAGGATATTTAATGCCAGCTTCCATATTTGATGGAGTGAATACCAGTCCATATATATCTGTTTTTCCATCTCCTGCTTTTACTTTAACCGGCTTTGGTGCCTTCCATCCCTGTGCAACCAGTTTTGAAATATCTGCTTTTTCCAGTTCAACCATCAACTTCCCGTTTAAATCTCTTAATACAGTTACTGAAGGGGTATCGGGTTGTGAATAGGTATCGATGAAATATTTTTTTGAAGGAGAAAGAGATACTGTGTGGTTACCATTCACCGGGGTAAGGTGCTTCAGATTTTTTCCATCAAAACCAATTCGATAAAGATGCTGGAAATAAGGATTACCCGGTTCGCGTCCAACGGCTGTAAACAAGATCTGGCGGTTCTTCTCATCAACATCCAACAGGCGGGCGACAACAAATTCTCCTTTTGTAACCTGGTTTTTAAGCTGTCCTGTCTTCGCATCATACAAATACATATGACCCCAGTCGTCACGCTCGGAATACCAAAGGATTTCATTGCTGGCGGGCAGGTATCTCCAGTTGATAAAACCTCTGCCTGACTCGTATTGTGTTTTTACAACTTCTTCAAAAACATCGCGGATAGCGCCGGTATTAGCATCAGCAATCCTGAACTTTTCCTGTTTGTGATCGCGGGAAGTGGATAAAAATGCGACTTCTGAACCATCTGCCTTCCAGTCTATATCATCGAATGTTCCGCTGCTTGAAATATCATCGCTTAAAGTTGCACGATGTGCATCAGGTGGGATCTGGAAGCGAATCACTTTTGCGTTTTCAACATCAATCACAACACGATGAATCATTACGATATTCTTATCGCCCGGTAAAGGATATTTCCACGTCTTCAGGTTCGGCTTTCCAACATTTGTTGTAACCAGGTACATGTCACTTATGTTGCGCTGGTCCTGTTGAAAGGTTGCTACTTTCTTAGAATCAGGAGACCATCTCACAACGGGCCTGTCACTCATTGACCAGCCGGCATTGTCAGTGGCATAACCGAAGTTTTCAATGCCATCAGTTGTGAGTTGTGTTTCTTTTTTCGTTGCAAGATCACGTACCCAAAGGTTCCAGTTTTTGATAAAGACGGCTTTCTTGCCATCAGGAGAAAAAACATCGTTACCGCCAGCCCTTCTTCCCATAACCGCAGGCTGTGCAGGTATTACTGATGCTGATGTATCTGTGGTAATCTCATGTGATTTAAGATCGAATTTCCATTTTTTGCCATCGGCAACAAATGAAATGCTTTTTCCATCTGAAGAAGGTAGGATAACCTGGAAAGGTAATTTTTGTGCGTCATAAGTTTTGCCTGAAACTTTTGAAAGCGCAGCTGCTAATTGCGTTTGATCAAAGGCCGCAGATTTTGTCTTTTTCGCTGGATCAACCATTACAAATTCATTACCCTTCTCAGTTGTAACGAGATACCATAGTTTATCTCCGGCCATCCAATTAGGGCGTAGATTATTTCTTGAAACCAATGACTCGGTTTTGTAAGAAAGAAAGCTTTCCGCGTGTTGATAATCTTTTGCTGTAAGTACTGTGGGTGATTGAGCGGATACAGAAATTGAAAAGGCAATTAAGCCTGCCGTAATCAGATGCTTATTCATTGGAATATGTGACTGTTTAGAAGGGATGGAGACCCGATTGAAAATGAAATGTGTAAGGTTGAAAGATACGCAATAAGAGGAATAATTAAGTTTCCCGGCCTATGCGCTAACCTCTAAGTGCCCGGAATATGTAGTGCCCGGAATGTAGTATTTTTTTTATTTGAATTATTGCGGAGCTTTAACATGTTTGAATATTTTCCACTTTATCGTCATATATAATTCGTTTACATAAGAATACTTAGGTGCTGGAACCCGGAAACAACGTAGACTAAGTTGTGAGTTGTGAGTGGTAAGTGGTGAGTGAAGCCGAGTGGTTAATTTGTGCCTGACGCGAATAAATTTAAACTCAGACTTATATAAAATTTAACTATCGAACAGGAAATTCCGAATAAGGAAGTACATTCATAACTCCTAATTCATATTTAAGTTTTCATAATTCATAACTCATAATTCATAACTCTCTTGAAAAGATTAATTGCAATCATGCTTTTAAGCGTAGGTATGTCTGCTACCGCTCAACAGCAACCTGCTGAAAAAGCAAACTACCAGCTGGCTTCCAGATTTTCGACCGGCAAACTCGAAAGAATGGTCTTCAGTACTTCTGTAGATCCACATTGGCTGAAGAGTTCTGATCGTTTTTGGTATTCTTATGAAACCACTGAAGGAAAAAAATGGTATATCGTGGACCCGGTAACCGGCCAGAAAAAGATAATGTTCGACAACGATAAAATGGCTGCCGAATTAACAAAGATTGTGAGGGATCCTTTTGATGCACAACACTTGCTTATTGATAGTATCCAGTTTATAAAAAATGAAAATAGTATACAGTTCCAGGTGAAGAGTTCACTTGAAGTTGAAATAAAAGATTCAACGGTAAAACAGGATACTACTTCAAAAAAGAAAGTGCCCGGCAGAAAAGAGATAAAAACATTTTATTTCGAGTACGAGCTGGCTACCGGCAAATTAATTGAACTGACAGACTACAAAAAGCCGAAAAGAAATCAGCGGTGGGCATCTGTGTCGCCAGATAAAAAAACAATTGTTTTCACAAAAAACAATAATCTCTATTTCATGGATCAGGCTAACTATGAAAAGGCCATGAAAAATGAAGACGATACTACCATTGCTGAAACAAAACTTACAACAGATGGTGTTGAGTATTATTCTTATGGCGGTGGTGGCATGGGTAATGAAAACAATGTTGAAAAGATAAAAAATAAAAATAAGCGCAAACCCTCAGGTATCTTATGGTCACCCGATTCTAAACATTTTGTGATAAATCGTGTGGATCAACGCAGTGTTAAAGAACTATGGGTTATAAACAGCGTTGCGGAGCCCAGGCCAACACTGGAAACATATAAATACCAGATGCCTGGAGAAAAAGAAGCTCCTATTGAACACATGCTCGTGTTTGATATCAATGCAAAAACAAGCAAGGAACTCGATGTTAAACAATTTAAAGATCAGAATATCGGTCTTTGGTCGGCGCCGGTGTTGAAAAGCAACCGTGACGATGACTGGCGCCCGTCTTTATGGCATGGCACCAACGAAAAGCTATACTTCAATCGTACCAGTCGTGACCTTAAACGAATCGACATCTGCGTGGTTGATATCAATACTGGCAATGTCAAACCACTCATAGAAGAAAGAATGAACACCTATGTTGAACTGAGAAGACTTGGCCTTGTTAATGGTGGCACTGAGTTAATAGAGTGGAGCGAAAGAGATGGTTGGGCACATTTTTATTTGTATGACGGCGATGGTAAATTTAAAAATCAAATTACAACTGGTCCGTTTCATTGCGAAGACATAATCGGTATCGACGAAAAGAAACGTATCCTTTATTTCGAAGGTAACGGACGTGAACCAAATGAAGATCCCTATTATGTGCACACTTACAGAATCAACTTTGATGGTACCGATCTGCGACTTCTTGACAAGGGTGAGTTTGAACATTCGGTAAGCCTGAACGATAATAATCGTTTTTTTGTTGATAACTATTCAAGGGTTAACACTGTACCTAAAGCTGCCCTTTATAATGTTGAAGGAAAAAAGATTCTTGATCTTGAAACAGCTGACTTCAGCTCACTGATGGCCTCCGGCTACAAGTTCCCTGAAATATTTAAGGTTAAGGCTGATGATGGTATTACTGATTTGTATGGGGTATTATACAAGCCTTACAATTTTGACAGCACAAAAAAGTATCCTGTTGTTGAATATGTTTATCCGGGTCCTCAAACTGAAGCAGTGAACAAGGCATTTACACAACCCGCTGCAAGAACCGACCGGATAGCTCAACTTGGAATTCTGGTAGTAACCGTTGGTAACCGCGGAGGAAATCCAGGACGTTCAAAATGGTATCATAACTATGGGTATGGAAATCTAAGAGATTACGGACTAGCTGATAAGAAAGCGGCCATTGAACAGCTTGCTGACAGGCATTCTTATATTGATATTGAACGTGTCGGGATACATGGACATTCCGGTGGCGGCTTTATGAGTACTGCCGCAATGCTGGTTTACCCTGACTTTTTTAAGGTAGGAGTTTCATCTTCCGGTAACCATGATAATAGTATTTATAATCGTTGGTGGAGTGAAAAACATCATGGTGTGAAAGAACAAATCGCGGAAAACGGCGACACATCATTTGTATATAATATCGATAAGAATCCGGACCTGGCCAAGAACCTGAAAGGTCACCTGATGCTGACTACCGGCGATATCGACAACAATGTACATCCTGCAAATACTATCCGCGTTGCCAATGCCCTGATAAAAGCGAACAAACGTTTTGATCTGGTTATACTTCCTGGTCAGCGTCATGGCTATGCGGATATGACCGAGTATTTTTTCTACGTACTTGCTGACTACTATGCAAAATGGCTACTGGGAGATTTTTCACAGCCTGTCGACATCAATGAAATGAACCGCGAAACCCAACAAACCGGCCCTAAAAGAAGAGGAATTTAAGAAAGTCATTTTAAGAGAATTATGAATTATGAGTTATGAATTATGAAAGCAGTTATGAGATACAATAGTTTCAATTTCATAACTGCTTTCATAATTCATAACTCATAATTCATAATTCTCTTTCACCATCCTCCTCCAAGCGACCGATACAGTTCCACCTTTGCTCCCAGGTGTTCCCGGGTTAATGCAGCAAGTTCCAGTTCACTTTG
Organism: Flavitalea sp.; assembly: GCF_035489435.1. NCBI lineage: Bacteria > Pseudomonadati > Bacteroidota > Chitinophagia > Chitinophagales > Chitinophagaceae > Flavitalea > Flavitalea sp. Next base: position 40,967 of record NZ_DATHKG010000090.1, on the reverse strand, counting down.
AAGTACATTGCCCTGTGCTGTAATAACCTCCAGATAATTTGCCATGCCTGAACTGAAAAGCTGGCGTGCATTGCTGGTGGCTTTTTGCAACAATTCAACCCTGTCTCTCACGATCCGTTGTTCAGTACCCAGTTTTTCGATTCTTACGAGTGCATCGGAGACTTCTCCAACGGCAAACAGCACAGATTGACGGAATTCAATAACTGATTGTTCGCGACGAACCTTTGCAATCTCATATTCCGTTTTTAGTTGTTTTTTCAGTATCAGGGGCTGAACGATTCCCCCGGTTACTGCGCCATACAGCGATGCCGGGATATTAAACCAGTTGCTTGCTTTAAAGGCATTCAGGCCACCAGCTGCAGTTATTTTTAAAGCCGGATACATATTAGCCCGGGTAATGCCGACCTGTGCATTTGCTATATTCAATTCAAGTTCCTGTCTTTTTACATCGGGCCTGCGGCTAAGCATCTCCGTGGGTACACCGGCCGATAAACTATCAGAAATATTTACCTGTGCCAAAGTTGACTGACGAAGAACGGCTGAAGGCAGTTCTGCCGATAAAACACGCAGTGCATTTTCCTGCAACACGATGTCCTTTTCTATTTGTGGCAGAAGAGCTGTAGCAGTATTTTGTTGCGCTTCTGCCTGCTGAACCGCGAGGGCGGTAACCTGTCCGGCATTATACTGAAATCTCAATATCCTCAATGTGCTATCACTCAACCTGATATTTTTCTCGGCAATCAGGAGTTGTTCATCCAGCATTAACAGATTGTAATAAGCCTGAGATATGCTCGCCACAAGATTAGTTTGAACAGCCTTCCTTACTTCCTCTGATTGCAGATAACCAGCCAGCGCTGCAGCCTTTCGGTTTTTTATTTTTCCCCAGATATCTGCTTCCCATGACAACGAAATATTTGCAGTAAAATCTTCGATATGTTTTGTTCCCAGGAACTGGCTTGCACTTAAACCATTGAGGCTGTTGTCTGAAGGCCGGTTGGAGCTTGCACCAATTTGCAGGCTCAGGTCTGGAACATAGCCCCAGCGACTTTGTTTTAAAAGCAACTGTGCCGTTTCGATATTTTTTATTGCCAGTTGCATGTCATAGTTCTTTACGATCGCGGTATCAATCAGCTTCTGGAGCACCGGGTCTGTAAAAAAATTCTTCCAGGACAAATCTGCAATATTGTTGCCCTCATGAGTATTACGATCAATCGCCAGGCTGTCTGAAGCTCCTAATCTGTCTGAAGCTGTTGAGCTGTCAATAATTGCCAACTTATCGACAGTTGCCCTGACCGGGCTATCCCTTACTGCCTGAGAGAAGTTATCATTTCTAAACTTCACCGGGAGTGCTGCTTCCGGCTTTACATTGTCTTTCGACACATTACATGCTGCAATAAAAGCAAGCAGCAATGGTAAAATAATGTGTGCTATATAATTTTTCATTTCTTTTTTATTAATTGTTTTATGGTTATGCTATCACCGGCTGATGATTTTTTTCGTGTTCTTTTTGTTTATTGTTAGTTCTCAAAATCGGTTTACCGGTGATCTTTTCCTGCAGATGCTGGAAAACTATAAACAGCACAGGTATGATCAAAACTCCAAGAATAACCCCGGTGATCATTCCACCTGCGGCGCCGATACTGATCGAATGATTACCCTGTGCAGAAGGACCCGTTGCGGTCATCATAGGAATCAATCCGGCAACAAAGGCCAGCGAAGTCATCACGATGGGACGTAGTCTGAGTTTCGCAGCTTCCATTGCTGAAGCAAGTAAAGTTTTTCCGGCCCTTCTCCTTTGAACCGCATATTCAACAATCAGGATCGCATTTTTTGCAAGCAGGCCGATTAGCATCACAAGTGCCACCTGTACATAAATGTTATTTTCAATTCCTGTTAAGCCGATCGCAGCGAATACGCCAAATACTCCGACAGGTATTGAAAAAATTACTGATAGTGGCAGGATATAACTTTCATACTGTGCTGCCAGCAGGAAGTAAACAAAAAGCAGACAGAGTGCGAAAATGATAACCGATTGTCCGCCCGATGAGATTTCCTCGCGGGTAAGCCCGGAAAATTCAAAAGCATATCCTTCAGGTAATTTATCAGCGGCGACTTCTTCAACTGCCCTGATGGCATCACCAGAACTAAATCCTGGTTTGGTAATAGCATTGATCCCGATAGAATTAAAAAGATTGTAACGTGATACTGTCTCCGGTCCAAAAACTCTTTTTAATTTGACCAGGGTATTAATTGGCACCATTTCACCGCTCCTGTTTTTCACAAACACTCCTTCTACAGAAGATGGCTCAGCCCTGGAACCGGTTTCAGCCTGGATAACAACCCGGTAGTATTTGCCAAAACGATTAAAATCTGATGCCTGGGTGCTGCCATAATAGGCCTGCATAGTCTGTAATATGTCCTTCACATTTACGCCAAGTTGTTCTGCTTTAACCTCATCAACTTCCAGGTCAAGTTGTGGATAATCTGATTTAAATGAAGTAAAAGCCATTGCGATTTCCTTGCGCTTCATCAATTCGCCGATGAAGTTTTGTGCAACGCCGCTGAATTTATCAAGCTTGCCACCGGTTTTGTCCTGCAATACAAGATCTAGTCCGTCTATATTACTAAATCCAGGCACGGTTGGGAAAGTGAACACAAAGAAATTTCCATCTTTCACACCGGCGAGTCTTTGCCTGATATCATTCATGATGGCATTGATGTCTTTTATTTTTCCTCTTTCTTTTGCTTCTTTCAAAAGAACAAATACAACAGCAGCTGAAGGACTTGAAGATTGAGTGAGCATATTAAATCCTGAAAGGCCCATGAGTGTGCGGCTCGCTTCAAGATCACCAAGTGCAGCTTCTGTCTTTTTCACCGCTTCGGTTGTCCTTTGCAGTGAGGCTCCGGCTGGCATAGAAAGAGAAATTGCAATAAAGCCCTGATCCTCGGAAGGAATGAAACCGGTTTTTGTTTTAGATACCATCCAGGCTGTAGATGCCAACACGATAGCAAGCCCTGCAAAGCCAACCCATTTATATCTTACCAGGAACTTGATACTGCCCAGGTATTTATTGGATAATGAATTGAAGCCGGTATTAAATCCATCGAAGAATTTTTCTTTGAAACTGCGTTTTTTGTTACCCGCCTTATTCCCGTGTTTATCCTTTAATAACAAAGCCGTCAATGCTGGACTAAGCGTCAACGCATTTACTGCCGATATCACGATGGCAATGGCGAGTGTAAACGCAAACTGCCGGTAAAATACGCCCGTTGAACCTTCCATGAAACCGACCGGAAGAAACACCGCACTCATCACAAGTGTTATTGAAATGATAGCACCGGTGATCTCACGCATGGCTGAAACGGTTGCGGCTTTTGGAGGCAGGTGTTCATTCTCCATCTTGGCATGCACCGCTTCCACTACCACGATGGCATCATCCACCACTATACCGATGGCAAGCACAAGTGCAAACAAAGTAAGCAGGTTGATTGAAAAGCCAAACAGGTTCATAAAAAAGAAGGTCCCGATAATGGCCACAGGCACTGCTATCGCAGGAATCAACGTTGAACGGAAATCCTGCAGGAATAAAAACACAACTATGAACACAAGAATAAATGCTTCTATCAGCGTATGAATCACCTGGCTAATGGATTGGTCAAGTGAATTTTTAGTATTATACAGGATAAGGTGTTTGACTCCTTTCGGAAAGCTCTTTGAAGCTTTATCCATAAACTTTGCGATTGCAATCTGTATCTCGTTACTGTTTGAACCTGAAAGCTGGAAGGAGGCAATGTTAATTCCTGGCTTTCCATTTACACGGGTATAGTTTCCATAGGTGTACGAACCAAATTCAATTTTCGCAACATCTTTCAGTCGCAGCATTGAGCCATCAGGGTTGGATCTGATTATTATGTTTTCATAGTCGAGTGGTTGATTCAGTTTGCCTTTATATTTGATCACATATTCAAAAGCTTCACCGCTGCTTTCTCCAAACTTTCCAGGTGCTGCTTCAAGATTTTTATCTTGAATAGACGCTAAGACATCACCCGGTGTAAGATTATATGCGGCCATCTGTGCAGGTTTCAGCCAGACACGCATTGAGTAATCCTTGCTTCCACCAAAGATCAGTGCCTGCCCTACTCCCTGGATTCTTTTTATCTCAGGGATGATATTGATTTGTGCATAGTTTGCCAGGAAAGTCTGATCATAGTTTTTTTCATCCTCTGCATACAAATCAACCACCATCAACAAACTGTTCTGTTGTTTGGAAGTTGTAATACCTGCCTGTACCACCTCTGCAGGAAGCTGGCTGGTGGCCTGTGCTACCCGATTTTGCACATTAACTGCTGCCTGGTCAGGATTGGTACCGAGCTTAAAGTATATGGTTATCACAAGTGACCCGTCATTGCTGGCAGTTGAACTCATATAACTCATATTTTCTACGCCATTGATACTTTCTTCAAGTGATGGCGCAACGGATCTGAGTACAGTTTCAGCATTTGCTCCCGGGTAAAAAGCGGCAACCTGTACAGCCGGTGGAGCGATATCCGGGAATTGTTCCAGCGGAAGTTTGAAGAGGCCGAGTACTCCCAGCATTACCAGGAGTATAGAGATAACGGTTGCCATGACCGGCCTTTCGATGAATTTCTTAAACATGATGGTTGTATTGATTCTTTGTATTGATTCTTGTTGATTGATTCACATAGCCTGCCTGTTCAGTAATCAATCAATTACTGCTGGTTATTCTAAACAGGCTGCTATATGTTTTTTGTTATTCCGGGAAGGGTGAGATGGTTAAGTCTAGGGTGTTTAAAGTTGGTATTCGGTTTGCTCAATGAGCCAGCTTAGCTACTCAATGAACTTAGCTACTCAATGAACCTTTAAGCTAAAATAGCTAAGGTCTAATAAGGCATCAGCATGAAGCATACGCCTCAGCGCTGTCCTTCAGTTTTTCTTATCTGCCATTGAGAGCTGGGTATTGGTCTTCGGGCTCTCAGGTTTGATTACGAGGTCCTCGCTTAGATTTTCCAGGCCATTGATCACTATCCTGTCGCCCGCTTTCACTCCTTCTTTCACAATATAATCGGTACCGCTTTTGCCTATCACCTGTAATGGCTGTTTGCTCACCTTGTTACTATCACCCACAGCATAAACAAATATTTTGTCCTGTACTTCAACTGTAGCTGATTGTGGAACCAGTATCGCATTCAGGTGCTCCTGCTGTAATCTTATCTTTCCTGTATTTCCTGATCTCAACAAATTATTGCTGTTAGAAAAGATTGCTCTCAATGTGATTGCACCGGTTGTTTTATCGAATCGTCCATCGACCATATCAATTTTTCCTGTAACAGGATAGACCGAGTTGTCTGGCAGTATCAATGAAACAGCAGGTAGATTTTTTAATTTATCGCTGATAGTCGCACCTTCATATTGCGACTTGAAGTTGATAAAGTCTGTTTCACCGAGCGAGAAATAAGCATATACTTCATGGACATCTGAAAGATTGGTTAATGCTTCGGGATCAGCAGGTGAAACCAGGGATCCTTGTTTCTTCGGAAGCCTTCCTATATATCCACTAACCGGGGCCGTTACATTCGTATACCCGAGTTTTATCTTAGCCGATGCCACAAGCGCCTTTGCCTGTTCAACATTTGCAGTCGCTCCATTGTGTGCTGACTTTGCAACCTTGAGTTGATAATCTGAAACGATTTTGTTTTCAACCAGGGGTGTAAGCTTTTCTATTTCAATCGCGGCATTGTTTAACTGTGCTTCTGCTGATTTAAGGTTAGCAATAGCATTGTTTAACTGTTCGCGATAGGGCTGATCATTAATTTTAAAAAGCAATTGACCGGCTTTTACAAAAGCACCTTCGTCTACCAGCACCTTATCGAGAAATCCATCAACCTGTGGTCTGATTTCAACGTCTACTTTTCCCTGCAGGGATGCGGTGTAATCATGACCTGTTGTGGCCGGGGAGGAATTAATTGTTATTACTTCTGCAACCGGCGGTGGAGCTGGTTGCTGGGGTTTATCGTCTGAACATGCTGCTGCAAGTGCGAGGATAAGACTTAAAATGATGGGAGTTCTCATAACTACATTAAACGATTTAACACTGTTAAGAATAAAGTTTAAAAAAAACGGTTTTTTCAACCGGCTTGCATCGTTAATTAAATGTCAGGCTACTAATATCGGGCTACTTTCTGACTGTCAGGCTGTTATGGCCTTCGTGATTCCCCGGATGGCATCCTGGAGAATTCTTCGGTTTAGTTTGTCTGAGGTTCCGCGGTTTGTTAGATTTATGGAGATAAGCCCGTGAACAATGGACCAATAGGTATAGTACCATCTGCACACTTCTGATTCATCGTCTCCTTTATCGCTGGTTAACTGACTGATCAGGTCGTTAACCAGGTTAGTAGGACCGGCAATTTCAGGGCCTTTCTGTTGCGTACAGCAATTCATCGAAACGCCAAACATTAACTGGTAGAATTCCTTTTCGGCAAATGCAAAGTTCCAATAGGCCATCCAGACAGCTTCGATTTTTTCTTCTGGTGAATCAACTTTACCGCTCGCTTCCTGCATTTGCTTTGTTAATAGGAGGAAGCCTTTTTTACTTAGGGCTTCCAGGATTGCTTCCTTGTTGGCAAAATATTCGTAGATGATGGGTGCGGTATATTCAATTTCCTCGGCGATTTTTCGCATACTCAGCGCCTGCCATCCCTCTTTTTTGACAATATGAAAAGCTGCATCCAGGATATTAATCCTGGTTTCTTCCTTTAACCTCAAAATTCTGTCCTTGCTTGCCATTTGCTTTACGGCTATAAATAATCTAACACCGTTAAGTAAAGTTACAGTTAGTTTTCAAACGAATCCAAATTTATTTTTAGAAATGGTTCCTTTTTTTGCATTACGATAACAATTGGAAAACAGATGAAAGATATTTCACTTGCTTAACTTCATGACATAAAACGAAATGTATGTGGTACACTGAATCTTTATGGTTTGAAATTGCGATTGTAAGTATCATTTTTGCAGCAGGAAATATTCTGTTCGGGGTATTCGAGGAGAGAACGCCGAGAGCCAGGAAGCTGATAAAATACCTTGTTACAATGGGAATAGTGATATTGATCTCAGTATATGCCGGCAGAATGACTGCGATGATATTCCTGGCAGTTTTCTCTATCCCTGTCATATATATCCATGGATTTTATCTGCCACGCAAGGGAATAAATGGGTGGACAGCGGAACCCAAATCGAAATACTATGAATTCAGGAATTGGGATAAGGATATTTTCAGGGATCCAAAGAATTAGATTACCACGTTTCCAATTTGTATATCAGAATAAAATATGGATTCACTTGCATATTCATAAGCCTTGCTACTTCGTCAGCTTCAGTACTGCTTGTGATTCGCTACTTCTTAAGCTTCACTACGAATGGCCTCGACCGGATTCGAAAGAGCAGCTTTTACAGATTGCATACCGATCGCAAGCAATGCCATTAGTCCGGCAGCAATAGCAGCTAATAATAATATGCCTGCCCCGATATCTATACGATACGCAAAATTTTCCAGCCATTTGTTCATCGTGAGCCAGGCTAATGGTACAGCCACCACAAAAGCGATAACAACAAGTTTAAGGAAACGTGATGAAACCAGGGCGACCAGCTGCAATGCAGTAGCGCCGAGAACCTTTCTTATGCCAATCTCTTTTTGTCTTTGATGAGCAGATATATGTGCCAATCCAAAAAGACCAAGGCAACAGATGATCATGGAGAGAATTGCGGATACGGTAATAATTTTTTGCCAACGCTGATCTTAAACATTTCAATCTTCCGATTTCAGGTTATTAGCAAAAGTTTCTTAACAGTCAATGCTTCGTTTTTGACAGTTTATTCATCAGGCATTTTCAACTCAAAGTTTATACCCTCAATTTGCAAGTCTGTTCAAAAATTAAAAACATGAATCGTTTAATAGTTTTAGTTCTTGTCATGATCATCTTCCTCAGTTCATCATGTAAGAAAGATAAGCTGCACGCTAACGATGAAATGCCGGATCCGCCTAAGCCTGAATGGCAATTATATAGCTCTGCAAATTCAAAGCTTCCGGATAACCAGGTTAACAGCATTGTGATTGGCCAGGATAATGTGAAATGGATTGGCACTGCAAATGGATTGGTACGAATCATTGATAATGCATGGACCGTTTTCACGAGTGAAAATTCACCCCTGCCATCGTCATTTGTACAGGCACTCGCTGTACAGCCAAATGGAAGCCTATGGGTTGGCACAGACAAGGGCCTGGCAAGTTATAGTGGGTCTGTTTGGAACGTTTACACGAGCGGCAATAGTGCGCTCCCTGAAAATCCAATTATGAGTATCACACATGATTCAAAATTTGACAGAATCTGGGTTGGAACATCTAAAGGATTGGTAAGGATTGAGAATGCAGGAAACTGGAAACTACATGATGAAACAAGCGGCGACCTATTATACTCTATGGCTACCGATCAACAAGGAAATCTATGGATAGGGGCGTTTAATCATTTCCAGTTCCAGGGGCGTATAAGAAAACTTGAAGGGGATACCTGGACGGCTTATAAATTAAATGATGCCGGCTATACATCAACGTATCCCTATTCAATCGCGGTTGATAAAAACAATGTTGTTATTGCATTATTAACCGGAACATCAGTTTCCGCAGTTGTGCGTTTAAATGGAGGGGTGTTTGAAGAAATTCCGAAACCTAAAGATGCTCATGGATTGAAAACCTTGTTGCTTGAGGAGGATAAGATTTGGGTCGGAGGTAAGAATCTTTCATTGTTTGGCAATACCGCTTCGCATGTGATACAAATACCTGGAACAGATAACCAGATACTTGCAATTGCAAGGGATAAAACAGGAGGAAAATGGATCGGCATGCTGGGTGGCGGGCTGGCAGTTTACAGGCAATAGCCGGTTGAGTTAATGCTTTCTCAAATTTACCCGCTTGTTTGATGCGTAATCAGCGTCTATGGTATGCGGATATTTTTTTCACCAGCCCTTAGCCGCTGCAACAATATTGTAATATGCTTTAGCAAAGTCTCCTCTGTTTTTACATAACTAAGGTATTTGAGGATATCTTTTTTACGCGATTCGGTCAACTGTTCGAACTGATCAAGCAATTTTTCATCTTTGAGTTTGCGCGCAAGTATCGCAGGCATTGGATAGTGATGTTCATAGTGATTCAGGTCTTGCTCCAAGCTGAATTTTACGGCATCCCCTTCAACTGCCCCGGTTCCTTTTAGCATAGGAGTATTTACATACAAAATATATGGTTTGTCTTTTACCGGCATCAACGTTGTATGGAAAGGAAAACTATTAATGGTGCCCTGTACTTTTATCAGGCCTTTAGTGGCTTTAAGTTTGTTTGTCACCTTTGCAGGAACATCAACCACCAGGTTAATTCCAATGCGATAAATGGTTGCTTTGAAGTTTAGAAGCTGATGATCATTTTTCATATCCTATAAATGGTGTGTTATATGTTACACGCTATAATTTTACCTGTACTCCCTTTTTGCCGAGCCAACCTCCGACCATTACGATCAACATTGCGAAGACGAAAGATTTTATCAAACCTATAAATCCATACGAAACAACGGATGGATATGAAACAGCAAATGCATTCATCAGGCCGTATGCAAAATATGGGAGAAGGTAACAGGTTAATGTGTTTGTGCCTGCTGGTTTGATAATATTGAACCAGTATTCTTTTTTCCTGATATCTGATAACCAGTAAATCAATATAAAAGTGAAGAAAGTAACGGCAGTGCAAATCAGTACCCATGATGGCGTAGCTTTTATTTTTGAGATGCCATCTAGCGGGCGAACAGCAAAGCCGGCAACGAATAACACAGCACTGATAACTAACAAAAGCCAGATAAAACGGAACTGGTTATTATCATTTTTTTGCCTTATCAATAGCATTGAACAAATTATTCCACCGGTCACAAAAGCCGGCATTGCACCTTCTTCAAAAGGAGAAAATAATTGATTGATCGGTCCTTCGGCGGGCAGCAGGTGTGCATGGGCGGCAGTATTGATTCCAATAAATAGTAACCAGCAACCTGTCATAAGCCATAAGTTATGACCCAGAAAAGTATAGGCCAGCGAACTGACAAAGTAAGCCCAACCAATCAGCCCAAGGATCCCCCACCATGAAGTAGAAAAGCGATCGTTGCCTTCTTCACCACCACGATAGAACCAGGCCAGTAAAAACAGGATAACAGAAGCCCCGACCTGCAAAGTCAGGCGCAGCTTTTTATTCATACTCCTGGGATAATTATTCCAGATAAGAATAAAACAAAGACAACACAAGGGAAACCAGGTCCACCGGGGAATACCGGTAGCCGCAGCATTAATTGTTTCTCCATTCACCAGGAATACGCCCATTACAATCAATGCAAATGACCGGATCAATATGTGTTTTACGATCGCGAAATTATCCTCGCCCCTCGCCCTTCTTCCCGCAACTGAAAATGGAGCAGACATTCCCACTATCACCAGGAAGGCGGGGAACACAACATCTGCCAGTCCCATACCATCGTCTTCGGCCTTTGTATGTTCAAGCCATAAAGGAATGTCTTTTAATGACCAGAGATCATTTACAAAAATCATCAGCACCATGGTAATGGCACGAATTATATCTATCGAAGAAATACGCGTTAAAGGAGAAATACGCGGCACAGGAGTTGTTTGCATAAATGGTTCTAATCTCGGCTGAAGATATTTAATCTTCGCGGCTTCCATCATTTGCCATTCTTACGATCCGGGGAACAAACTTTGCAACCACATCAACGAGTTGGGTTTGAGCTGCCATTACCTTGTTGATATCTTTATAGGCCATAGGTGCTTCATCAAGTCCCGCGCCGATCAGTGTTACCTGGTGATCCTTTAAGATCGCATTCATTTCGGTCCTTGAAATATTCTGAATTGCTTTTGTACGGCTCATCTGGCGGCCCGCACCATGCGATGCTGAATTAATTGATTGTTCTTCACCTCGTCCACGAACCAGGAAGCCGGGAGCCGTCATGCTACCAGGTATTATACCCATCACACCTTGTCCTGCAGGTGTTGCGCCCTTTCGGTGAACCAAAACATCTTCACCGTTCCAGACTTCCTTCCAGGCGAAATTATGATGGTTCTCAATCTTAACGATAAGGTTGCCACCAATAGCTTTTGTGATCCGGTTATGAATAGTCTCGTGACAAGCCGAAGCATAATCGCCGGCAAGGTTCATGGCAAGCCAGTATTCATTTCCCTCTTCACTTTTCAAATCGAGATAAGCGAGGTTAGCAGCTTCCTTTGGTAATTGACAGATCTGTTTGGCTAGTTTTGTATAGTGCCCGGCTATGGTGGCACCAAACCCACGAGATCCGGAGTGCGATAATAACGCGAGGTATCTGCCTTTTTCAATATCCAGTTTTTCGTCACGCTCTGAAAATTCAATGATCCCCCATTCCACAAAATGATTACCGCCGCCGGAAGTACCTAGTTGGGTGTGCGCTTTGTCCTGCAAGTGCCTGATGAATGGTATTAGTTTAAAAACAGGACTGTCGAGTACTTCATGATCCGCCTTATTCTTACCGGTAAAAGCTGCGCCAGCACCAAACTTTGTATGTGAAACCAGTTCCCGTTTATACTTCGACTCGTTCGATAAGAAATGAATTTCAGGAATGTCAAATATCGACAGGGCCATACGGCAACCAATGTCAACACCAACCCCATAGGGAATAATTGCATTTTTTGTAGCCAGTACACCGCCGATAGGAAGTCCATAACCCTGGTGCGCATCAGGCATAAGGGCACCGGCTACGGTTACAGGTAATCGCATGGCAATTGCCATCTGGTCCTTGGCTCCATCTTCAATGAAGTCGCCGCCATAAACCTGGTAACCTGGGGGGTCTTGTGATAATGCAATGCTTTCGTTTACTGGAATATTCTTTTCCTCAACAAGTGCAACAGCCAGTGGCTTTAGTGCTTCATCCTCCAGGAAAAGTTCAGGATAGGCAAGTGCTTTTTTCAACAAAGGCAGGATCTTTGTTTTTTCCATACCTGCCAGTGTAGTTGCAATCAATTGTTTGGCGAGTCCGAGGATTTTTCCTTCGCGGTAGCCTATATGTATCAGTTCTTTTCCGGTTACTGTTTTTTTCATGGCAATGCATTATATCCATTAACTGCGCTTAAGCAAATTACAACATCACCATGTTATGCAAAATCTGTACTTCCTGTATCGACCCTCATTTATCCTGACTTCATTTGTCTTGTGTTCATTTATCTATCCTGAGGTCTTTTTATCCTGAAGTCAATGTGCTAGCATCATTTAAAAAACCCCGGATTCAAACCTGCCTGTGCACCGGCTAAAAAATTACCGGTATGGGCGCGTTTTTGCAATTCATTAAGGCTCGCTTTGTTTGTGTCCTGGAAATAGCTTCTTCCATCTTCGGATAAATTTCCTGCACGATAAGCATTGGTCAATTCAGCAGATCTGCCGTTTTCAGTTAACAGGTTGATAAACATCCTGCGTATGTTATTTACAGATAAGAGTTTCATAGATTTTAGTTTGGATTTGAATAGTTGTATTGAACTGATTGCGAGCCTGGAATATAGGCCGGTTCAGCCTGCTGCATATCCAAAGATTCAAGGATTACCTTTGCTGTTGCTGCATTTGATGATACCATGATATCATGTTTAGTGGCCAATGATATAAGATCGGTGATACCTGTCTGGAAGTTATTCCCCCTTTCAGTTGAACCCATGCAAATCAGGAAATCAATTTCTTTATTTTCGATCATAGTCGCCAGCTGACGGTATCCGCCAAAGGTGCCATGGGGCAATGATGTTACGGGAACTGTTAGCGTGCCTGTCAGTATCAATGCTATCTCGTCGTTGGCAACAATATTATGCTGGCGCAACAAGGCTTTATTAAAATAAGACCATTCAATCAGTCTGTTTCTATTTTCGTCATCTACTACGATGGCGATTGTTTTTGGTGTTTTGTTCAATTGTTTGTTCATGTTTATTTTTTTAGGGTTACGTGGAATCACAAAAACCTGCACTAATGGCAGGCAAGAATCGTTATCACATAAGTTTGGATAGATGTTATTTCAACATCGGCAAAAAAGAAGACCAGGAATTGTATTACAGGAGTATGTTAAAGAACCCTTACCTGTTTACCTGCGCCTAATGCCTGGGCTACAACACCGAGGTCTCCATTGGCTGTCCCGGCAATTATTACCAGTTCGATGTTTGAATCATTTATTATAGAGCTGCTATCATTCACTATTTCGGCGTCGGGATAATGATCCCTGACTAAATTATTGGTTGCTTTACCGCTAGCCAGGATCTTCGTTACCTGGTAGCCGTTAGAAAGGCTCACATCTTGAGCTAAAGATGGAATAGTTGCGTTTCCACACTCAATTAATCCTACATATTTCATCGTCGTTTCCATATTCACGTGTTTTTAATGTGTATCAACGCCACAAAGTTACGATAATTGTTTAATCGATTAAACAAAAAGGATTAAATTTACAGACTGTCGATGTTTTCGGGGCTGGTTGACTACCCAATTCCTGCAACCAGCAAATACAATCGATTAACCTTTATACAATTACAGACCTTGCCGATTAAAAAAAAGACTTCGTTAAAAGATATTGCTACAGCGGTTGGAGTGTCAACAGCCCTGGTATCTTATGTACTTAATAACAAAAAAGAGGGTAGGATCCGGAAAGAAGTGGCCGAAAAAATCCGGGCAATGGCTTTAAAACTTAACTATAAGCCCAACCAGATAGCCAAAAGTCTGAAAACAAATAAAACAAATACAATCGGACTGATTGTGGCTGATATTTCCAACCCGTTTTCATCCAGTCTTGCGCGTATCATAGAAGATGAAGCACACAGGCAGGGTTATACCGTGATCTTTGGTAGTTCTGATGAAAAGCCTGAGAGATGTGAAAATCTTATAGAGACTTTGGTTAACCGCCAGGTGGATGGGCTTATCATATTTCCACCCGCTGATTCGGCAGGACAGATAATTCAACTGAAAAAACAACAAATTCCATTTGTGTTGGTAGACCGTTATTTCCCCGAGATTGAAACAAACCAGGTGACGCTGGATAATTATGAAGCTACTTTTGATGCAATACAACACCTTGTAGATGCCGGGCGCAGGAAAATCGGCATGATAACTTACCGCACATCGATGGTGCATCTAAATGACAGGATAAGAGGTTACTGGACGGCACTGAAAACGGCTGAAATCAAACCTTTGAAAAACTGGTTGAAGCAGGTAAAAATCAACAATGATCCAAAAGAAATAAGAGCTGCTGTTGACGAATTGTTGTCCCGCGGTATTGCGGTGGATTCAATATTATTTGCTTCAAACCGCATTGCAGCTATTGCTCTGAAGTACATTGATGAACTGGGTATTAAAGTGCCTGAAACCCTGGCAATAGTAGGTTTTGATGAAACTGAGATTTTCGATTTTTTCCGTGTACCAATTACCTATGTCCGTCAGCCTTTAATGGAGATCGGCCAAACTGCAACCAGGATCCTCCTGGATAATATCAATTCAAACAAAAAATGCGAGCAGGTGAGATTGTCTGCGAAACTGGTGATCAGAAAAAGCAGCGATCAAGAGAGATATGAATTATGAGTTATGAATTATGAAAGGTTAGTTGGAGAGATGTGAAATGGGAATGGTTAATTCATAACTTTATTTAATAACTTTATTTCATAACTGTATTTCAAAACTAAGTTTCATAACTGTATTTCAAAACTTTATTTCATAACTAAGTTTCATAATTCATAACTCATAATTCATATCTCTCTTGACGTTTGGTTTAAATAAAATGGTGGGTGAAATCGAGATTCATTCTGTGGAAGGAATCAGGGCTTGCTTTGATGAGGGGGTAAGTCCGAATGATGTTTATAATGGTAAGCCGCTTATTTATGAAATGATAAATGAATACAGCCGGGGACCTTCATTCAGTCAGTGTATCCAGGTATTTATCGATTATGGTTTGGAGTTTGAAGACAAAACACTGCTGGCGGTTTTGGCAAATAATGCTGAGGCACTGGCACAACAATTAGCAGCTGATAGCGGGGTAGTTTCCCGACGGTATAATTTAGACTGTGCGTTCACCCCGCTATTCGATTCAACCCTGCTGCATATTTGTGCAGAGTATAATCATGTTGCTTGTGCTGAATTGTTATTGAAAAACGGTGCAGGGGTTAATGAAAAAGCAGGTGAAGATGAAAATGGTTTTGGTGGCCACACTCCTATCTTTCATACGGTAAATCAAAATGGAAACAAATGCATCGATATGATGCGTTTACTATTATCAAATGGTGCTGAACTTTTCACAACCGTAAAAGGCCTTATTTGGGGTAAAGGGCATCAATGGGAAACTTTTATTCCGGCTGTGAATCCTATCAGTTATGCAATGATGGGGCTGCTTCGCCAGTTTCAGAGAAAAGAAGAAAATATTTATGCCGTTGTCAATGAACTTATGAAACACGCTTATGGAATAGATTACAAACCATCTAATGTTCCGAACGCTTATCTCAATGCCTGATCACTGTTATGGTTATCCGAAATAGTACTGGTAACCTGGTACTGGTTATGGTTAATACAATTGACGTTTTGCTTTCATGAGGTTATTGTCAATACAATTAACGTTTAGCTTTTCTTAGTGTTTTCAATTCAGCAGCTGCTATACTTTCTTTAACACGAAACTTTACGATTTTTGTAATCAATGCAACGGGAAGTGGTTTGTCAAGTGGAAATTGAACCGCACCCTTTGAATTCTTATATTGTGAAAGTTCCTCTTTGAAAGATTCAATACCGGATGGTGCCGGATAAAATCCAATATGATTTTTATAACCGGCGAAGTGCACAAGGTTTCCATGAAGAGTAAAGGTTGGCATAGCATACTTAATTGCTTCTTCCGCTTTTGGAGCAGCCTTGCTTATTATTTCTCTCATCTGTTTTAATAGCTTCTGAACATCTTCAGGAAAGCCAGCGATATAGTTATCGATCGTTTCAACCTGGGTTCGTCCCATTGTATTTGCCATCGCTAATGAATATGTTTTGTTGGATTGGAATTTACATCATTTATCGAAAACCTATTCTTCCAATAAGAATTTGCTCATGATCCAGCCTTCCAGGTCGTTAAGGCCGTGAACGGTTTCGAGCGCCTCGACGAAGCTCCAGTTGCCATTGCGCTTCAATACCCTGACCCTGGTATTGGGAGGCAGCACATCAGTTACAGTCAGAAATTGAGTTCCTGCCCCCGCCCTGATGTTAACGGCTACCCTGGTTATATGGGCCTTTAAAAGATCATCCTTTCTTCCAAACACTTTCGACCGGAAACTTCCCATCGGAAATGCAGGGCCAGGATCGGATTTGCGATGAGGAGCGATATCTTCATGCCCTAGCACATCTCTCAGTGAATATGTTTTTACCAGGGCTGCCGAAACTTGTGCGGCTACCTGCATCTGAACCTCGGTATATGCATGCCAGGCTGATTCTGTTGTCTCATTTTTATGTGTGGCCAATACGACATCGGAATCAATAACAGCTTTTTTGTCAACCGCGCAGATCCAGGCTGCACCCGATCTCACAAGTCTGCCACCATTCACCAATTCGATGCCAACAGAGAATTTATTAAGGCCATTCAGTCCATTCCATTCACTTTGTCCTGCATGCCATGTCATCACATTAAACGGTGCGAACTGTGTGATCGAACCATCCCGGTCGATCAGCAAATGTGCAGAAGCCTTAGCTTCTTTGTTAAGGAACCAGCTTATTGAACCTTTTTCCTGTGTGGCAGCTGTGTAGTGAATAACCAGGTATTCGGGCGTAATTTTACCGCCTTTATTTGGGGTAAGATGAAAGTCAACCTGTCTGTTCATGTTGTCAAACAGTAGGTGGTTGGTGATTTTCATTTGAATTAATTTAAAGGATTTGAGGGATAAGGCTGTTCCGTTTTAAGTTTTTCAAAAACTATTGAGGGCCCGGTAAGCGTATTTTCTTTGTTGTCTGTAAATTCCTTTGTTCAGAATTTCAAGAATGGCAATTCTTATTTCTTCAGGATCGGCTGTTTTAGCTATACAACCATGGGCACCAGCCTCAATCATTTTTTCCGGACGTTCATGGAGGGGATCCATATATAGAACCAGGATCTTAATTTCCGGGTTAAATTCCTGCAACAGTCTCACGGTTTCTATCGCATTCATCCCTCCAATATGAGTTGAGACCAAAGCAATATCAGGGTTGACATTACTTTTTAAAAGGTCAATTACTTCCTTTCCGTCTGAGGCTTCGAAGAGGATTTGAAAACCCTGCCTTGATAAAGCCATGCTGATAGCTTTTCTGAAAAGTTTATGGCTATCAACTATGGCAATGCTCATTAAATTCTTTGATTTGCTTTTTTCTTTGTCTTTGTAGATAAATATTGTCACCAACTTCACCAGAATAACAAATAGGACGATGACGATTAGAGTATACAATATTTGGTTAGGCATTTTCCAGGTTTTGATTGGTTGGTATCGTGCAAGAAAGGGCTTCAGAATTTCAGAAGAACGCTACTATTAAGTTAATCATTATTTTTAAAGTATAATGAATCATTGAATAAGACCCTTGATGAGTTGATAAAATGTATCGAGTGTTCTCTTAACAAATTTATTTATGAAATGGAATCCCGGAACTTATAATAATTTCAGGTCTGAACGCATGCGGCCTTTTTATGATTGTGTTCAATTAATTGAACTGAGACCATCAATGGATGTTATTGACCTCGGTTGCGGGATGGGCGACTTAACCCTAAAACTTGCAGAATATTTGCCTGAACCAAAAACGGTTCTGGGTGTCGACTCATCGGCAGAAATGCTGCTGGAATCTTCCAGGTATAAACATGATAAATTATCATTCCGTCAAGGTGGTATTGAGGATCAGCTGAAGGATAACAAGAAATGGGATCTTATATTTTCACATGCGGCTATACAATGGATAGCAGATCATCGTAGCCTGATGTCAATTATGATCTCGCGGTTAAAACCTGGTGGTCAGCTTTTAATACAAATGCCAGCCCAATACCACAATATTACCAATAGAATACTGGTTGAACTTGCGGACACCAAGCCTTATTGTGATGCATTGCAAAACTGGAATCGCAGATCACCAGTACTGGATCCAGGTGAATATGGTGAGATCCTGTTTCGGAATGGAGGGCAAAACATACAGGTGTTCGAAAAAATTTACCCCGTAGTTGTTAACGATTCAGATGATTTGTATGATTGGGTTTCCGGAACTACATTGATACCATATCTGGAAAGATTGAATGATGATGCCGCGATCGCGTTTGTGGCTGAATTTAAGATGCGTTTAAAACGGCATTTCAGCCAGTCTCCGGTGTTTTATCCATTTAAGCGAATTATTATGTCTGCGAGCTTCTAACCTTTTTATTCAATCATTTTCAACCATTCGCGTATAACTAATTGTAAAGATTTTTTTTTGTCAGCCAGGTCCTTTATGTCTTTGATATTAACCACCCTGCGGCCATCTTTGTAATCACCTTCCAGCACACCGCTTTTGTCTTTGATGATAGCTCCTGTTGGGAAAACCAGTAAGGCATTGCCACGATGAACGTTCACCACCACCAGGTCACTTTTGTAATCTTTTGGATCGAAGGCTTTCATCTCTCCGGTATAAAAAAAGCTGGGAGAGTTCCATTTGATCTGTTCTCCTATTGAAGGATCGACACTCAATATGACCTCGCGAACAGCCTGAACAACTTCTGCTAATCCAGGTTCAAGTTTTTTGATAAATGCTGTTACCTGTTCGGGAGTGTTGATGTCCTTTGACTTCGCCATGATTATAATTTAACGCAAGAACGGTAAAATTTTTATATTGCTCTTCCGCTAAACCCGGCAACAAGCAAAGCGAATTGGAAAGTGATCCGTTATGCTGATGTGTTCCTTATGCTACCTCAAAACCCGGGATATGATAAACAGCGATAAGGAATCTAATTGCGTATATTATTCTATTAACTTATAAATTCAAACCGATGAGGAATTTCGAAGAATCAATGAGACCAGCAAATGATGAGGAAAATTCAAGACGCGATTTCATAAAAAAAACAGCAAAGCTAGGTGCCTTTGCTGCTGCAGCTCCTTTTGTTGGGATTTCACCCCTCAGCGCTTTTGTCCCTGATAAGGTAGCTGTGGGCGATATGATGCATGGTATCCAGATAGGGGCTGTTTCATTTGTTGATGAAGGAGTAGACCAGGTATTGGATATTGTTCAGAAACGCGGAGGAGTTAATACTTTATTTCTTACTGTCTTTACATACGGTCGTGGCCTTGCAGGCAGACAGTTACCAGGTGAAAAGTTTCCGGACCATGGTTCACAGGAATCAGATAGCAAAACCTTCCATGGTGGTAACTATGCAACGGTTCATCCTGAATTTTATAAAAATACAAAGCTAAAAGAGGTCCGTGCTACTGAACATGGCAATTTTGATATACTGGCATCCGTAATACCAGCTGCAAAGAAAAGGGGTATGAAAGTATTTGCTTCTATTGAGGACCAATGGCGTTCAGATGTACCGGGTATTATAGATTGTACTGAAGTTGACCTATTGGGACGCCGGTCCAATACCCTTTGCCTCTTTCATCCGGATGTACGTGCTTTCTGGACGAGCCTGGCAACTGATATCAGCAAGTCTTATGACATAGACGGGGTGCTTTTCTTCAATGAACGCAATGGTCCGCTTTTAAACGCCTTAGGTGCGAGTCATTTCCAAACGATCGATTCTACCAAATCAACTTGCTTTTGCCAACATCATCAGCGCGAAGCAAAAAAACTTGGCATCAACTTTCAACGTGCAAAAGAAGGTTATATCAAACTTGATCAGTTTGTCAAATCTTCTATTAAAGGCGAACGCCCAAGCGATGGATACTATGTTGAATTCAATCGCCTGCTATTAAATTATCCCGAAATCGTTGCCTGGGATAAGTTATTTGATTTGGCTAAACACCAGGTGCTCGAAGAAGTGTTTGCTGCTGTTAAAGCCGTCAATAAGGACCTGCAGGTTGGTTTCCATGTTGACCATGTAAATTCATTTAATCCTTTCTTCCGGGCAAGCCGAAGTTATGGAGACCTTGCCGCCAAGGCTGATTTTCTGAAAGTGGTCGCTTATAATAACTGCGGTGGTGAAAGATATGCCAATTTCATACGAAACATTCAGTCGACTATTTTCCGCGACGTTCCAATGGAAGAATTGATGCGCTTCAATAATCACTTACTGAATTATGGTAATGAAGCTACCATAGAACAATTACCGACAGCGGGTTTGTCTGCAGACTATGTTTTTCGGGAAACTCAAAGGGCAATCGTCGGTGTGAAGGGGAAATGCAAGATTCTTCCCGGTATTGATATTGGAATTCCAACAAAAGCCACCAGCCGTAAGGGATCCCCTGAAGATGCTTATGCAGCAACTGCGGCTGCTTACAAAGCAGGTTCCCACGGAGTGATCCTTTCCCGCAAATACTCGGAGATGGATCTGGCAGATATTGATGCGGCCGGAAGGGCAATCAAAGAAGGTTCAAAAGCTTAATCCTTGTATTTCAATGTTAACATTGAATACTTCAACATTAATACAATAATAATGGCGAAAACTATCGGTATACAAATAGGTGCAGATTCATTTTATGATGAAGGCATAGATAAAGTGCTTGACATCCTACAGGAAAAAGGTGCAGTAAATACAATCTATCTCAGTACATTTTCTTATGACCGGGGAATCACGGGAAGACAGGTTGCAGGCGATTCTATTCCTGATCACGGCCAACCGGAATCAAAAGAAAAACCCTTTCATGGAGGCAATAACGCTATCCCACATGCGAAATATTACAAGAACACTAAAATCAAGGGAGAACAATTACGTGCCCCGGATTTTGGGGATCGTGATCTGGTTGCGGAAGTATTGCCAGCTGCGAAGAAAAGGGGAATGAAAGTGTTTTGTTCAGTACAGGATGGCTTCAATTATCCTGCCGATGTGCCTTTTTTTAAAGACTTTGCAGAAGTTGATCTCCAGGGCCGAAAAGGCGGAGCCATGTGTTTTTTTCAGCCCGATGTACGTGAATTCTGGAAAGCAGTTGTTACTGATCTTTGTTCTTCATATAACATTGACGGTATTTTGCTTTTTAACGAACGCAACGGTCCTTTGCTGAATGCTATTGGAGTTAGTCATGCCCAGGGAATTGATTCTGCCAAAGTAACCTGTTTCTGCGAACATCATCAGAAGGCCGCGGAAACCGCTGGTATCGACTTCAAACGAGCCAAGGAGGGTTACAATAAATTGAATCAATACGTTCAGGATTCATTAAATGAAAAAAGACCGGGCGATGGCTATTATGTAGCGTTCAGCCGGCTCTTACTGGAATACCCTGAAATCATGGCGTACAATCAGTTGTTTGATATGGGGAAACACCAGGTTCTTAAAGATGTTTACAAAGCCACAAAGGGAGTACGCAACCATCTGCAGGTAGGATTTCACATCGAACACACCAATTCGTTTAATCCTTTGTACCGTGCGGCCCGGAGTTATGACGATCTGGGTACTATGGCAGATTTTCTGAAGGTTGTGGTCTATAACAATTGCGGAGGCGAAAGGTATCGCAATTTCATCCGTAATATTTCTTCCACTGTTTTTCGCGATGTGCCGCCAGAAGCGTTGATGAAAATGAACAATCACCTGCTGAATTATGCCAATGAAGCTTCAATGGAAGAATTGCCAAAGATGGGGCTGAGCGCCGATTATGTGATGCGCGAAACTCAAAGAGCTAAAGCTGGAGTGAAAGGCAAAAGCTTTATTTTACCCGGAATAGACGTAAACATTCCAACGGGAAAAAATAGCCGTAAGGCTTCGCCGCAGGATACATATGACGCTACACTTGCCGCTTTCAAAGGTGGTGCGGATGGCGTGATCCTTTCCCGCAAATATTCTGAAATGATGATTGCAAATCTTGAAGCGGCAGGACGCGCGTGCAGGGACGCTGCCAAAATCTAATGCATATGAAATCATTTTTAAAAGCAACTGTGGGAACTGGCATGATCTTTTTGTTCGATAAAAAAACTTAAGCCATGTCAGACAATAAAAATATAAAAGATCAACGTGATCGTGCCAAAGTTTCCACAACCGAGAATTATGAACTTTCCTACCTGGAAGAAAAACTCGGCAAAAGCAGGGAAGAAGTTAAGGCAGCTATTGCGGCCGTTGGTAATGACAGGATGAAGGTGGAGGAATATCTTAAGGGGAAATAATCGACTACGTGGTTCCATTCCTGCTCACAATGATTTGCCAAACAAGGTTCGGCACATGGTTCGGCACATGAGTGCTGGTGCATTATGGCCGGCATAATTTTTTATGCTGTTAATCAAAGATCAATTATGAAAAACGAAGGAAAAAAGAAGGATGCGGGTAAAAACGACAAAGGAGAGAAAGAGAATAAAAAAGTAGCGAACGAGGAAAAAAAGGCAGAGAAAGAGAATAAAGTAGAGAAAGAGAATATTGCAAACGACGGAGAAGATCTAAATACGATAATAAATGATGGCAACAGTAAAGATTCAACCGGTGCTACAATCAATACTCAAAGATTAGGGCAGGATGATAACTATACCGTTAACAGTGAGACAACTGAAGGGAAAAGAAACAAAGAGTTGCTAAACGAATCTGATGTGGGGGCCGCTGATCAATCTAAGCAAACTGCCCCGGGTGAAGTTGTAACTATGGGAGAAAAGGGACTGGAGGATCAGGACGATCTTGGAATTGTTATGGGCACTGAAGCTGATGTCACCAATGAGGATTTGCTTATTCTTGGCGACAAGGACCAGGATATGGATGACGGAGATGATGAAATGTCTGCTAAAGCCGGGCTCGATGATACTGATTTCGATGGAGAGCCCCTGAACGAAGCAGCAACTGATATGTCTTCAACGGGCGAAGATCTTGATATGCCGGAAGAAAAACCGAACAATCCTAAACGAGATGCACTGGAACAGGGTGACGAAGAAAATGACTACTATAGTCTGGGCAGTGAAAATAATGATGATGTGGTGGAAGGCACACCTTAATCGAACGAAAAACTTCATGCAGCTTAGAAATAACACCTGATCGTGAGTCTATCGATCGTTATATCTGGTATCTGGCGACAATTGATCGGGGCATAGAAATTCAAATTAGTCACGGACTTTCCTCTTTACTGTTGTCCCCGGGTTCAGTGTTTGTTCGTAGCTGATGGGACGATAATTTACCGGTCGGAACCCTGGACCCTGAACTACGGACCTGTGTTACTTTATTTAAGAGATCAAACCAGAAAGGTGCTCCAAGGGAAATAGCCAATGCCGTGATAATCCAGCCTCCAGTCTTCAAAGCAGGGTTAGCCTGGTAAATCCGGCTGTTGGAATGTTCTAAACCAAAAAGATGTTGAGTAGAAGAAGCGTCCTCTGCCAGCATCAAATAAACTGAATCAGGATTGATCTTATTGTTAAAAGCAAGCTGAACAATCTGTTCTCTTACTTTTTTATCTTTCGAAAGTATTTTTGTTATCGCAACAGTATCAACATTAAATATAACTGCAATAAAAAAACCTATAAAAAGTAATATAGTCTGGGTTTGTTGCTTGTACCAACCATTGGTCCGCTGCATAGTTTCATCAAACCATTCATCAAGCCGGTTCCTGAATTCAGACACATCCTGCCTTGCGTCAGCGAATAAACTCCGGAACTGGTACAGCGTTTCAGCTGTTATATTAAGCGTGTTTTTGTCAAGTGTATTTTTGATTAACTCCGCTTCGTTTTGAGTACTTCCATCATAATCGGGTCCACGTAACAACCGGATAATGGTGAATGAAAAATTTTGTGGACGCAGATATGCCGGTTTGCTAAACGCTTTGTCCTCACCCAGGTATTTTATGCCAGGCTGATTGTAAAATTTTCTGGCAAATAATTCATTATCACGGAATGGTTTAAAAAACCGCCTTATGTTTTCAACGAGTTCAAAAAAATAATTATAGAAAGTGGAACGCTGAAATGCATTACCGGTGGGAGATGCATGATCCTCCAACATCCGCCTGATGGCTTTCTGCAACATTCTTGCCCGCAGGTTCAGGCGACCTGCTATAAATTCCTGAACGATGCTGGCTAATAAACTATAAAGCAGGTAAATAAAGATCAAACCCATGAAAACATCCAATACAACATTGTTAAACATAAAATGGATTTATATTTCGTCAAACATTGTTTTCTGAAAGCTTTTGTAACAGTAATCTTAATGTGTGATAATCTTTATCACCCAATTTTTTCTGCCACTGTTCTTCAAATTCCCGGTTGATTGTCTGCCCTAACTCTTTCATCTTTTTTCCTTTGCTGGTAAGCACCAAAAGTGAAGCTCTTTTGTCAGATGGGTCTGGCTTTCGTTTAATATACCCGGCTTCTTCCATCTGCCAGGCCAGTGCACTCATACTTTGTTTCGTGATCTTCGCCATCGTCGCTAATTTGGTAACCCGGCTCCCTGTATCTTTGATATTATGCAATACCCATCCATGTGAAGGCGTCACGTCATGGTAGCCTTTTTTGTTTAGTTGAAGTTCCATATTATAACGCAGTTCATCCCAAAGTATACGCAGATAAACACCGGTATTTACATATTCATCCATAAAATATCCCGTTTCATAAATATTGATTTTGTAAATATAGTAAGTTAAACTGACTTTGTAGTCGGGTTAACTGCCAGGCTGGACAAATGGTTCTGGGATAACAGCGAACCGGCGCCGGGTGGGTTTGCGAAGCCAATGCTGCAGGGACCGCCCCCGGTAGAGATGGTTAATCATTTTGTGACCTCCTTGAGTAAATATGGAGTTGAGATGTAATTACTCGGTCCGTAAATTTTTGACAGGATTGGCTAAAGCGGCTTTTATAGTTTGAAACGAAATGGTAAGAACCGCAACCAGGATAGCAAGGATTGCTGCTACGGGGAACACCCACCATTTCACTTCAACCCGGTAAGCGAAATCCTGCAGCCACTTCGTTACAGCGTACCAGCCAACCGGTAACGCAATCACGAACGAAATAAAAACGAGCTTGAGAAAGTCTTTGGAAAGCAGAGCAACCACACCTGCAACAGATGCACCCAGAACTTTACGGATCCCGATTTCCTTTACGCGTTGTTGAGCGGCGAAGGTCGCAAGGCCCAGCAGGCCTTCCATTTCTGTTGGATTGCAGACAAAGTTGTGGTTATATTTTTTCCGGAGAGTTTAACAATCATGGTTCCGTTTGCTCGCGGACTTACCATAAAACCAAATGGTTTTATGGTATTTCTCAAAGAAGTGAAATTAAAATCCCTTGCTACACCAACTACATTAAGATAATAACTTGTATCCGCAACCCGGTCCCAAAGTATTTGTTTACCAATAACAGGTGACTTGATTCCTAGTTCTTTTATAGCCTGCTTCATTTAGTATGATGCTTCCAAAGGTTTGTTCCAGTGGGCCTCCTGGAATACCGTCGGTTAAGCTGTCTGCCTGGAAATCCATAGAAAAGCGCCAACCCTCTTTCATCTTTATATCCAACCATACAGATGGGTCCTTCCACGCGCGGAAGGACCCATTTACTTTTTACTGATGATGCGGCTGGTTCTTTTATGAAATTTTGCAGTCTGAATATTTGCAATTGCAGCGCATTGATTGATAGAGAGTATTCATCGTTCCGGCATTTTCATCGTTATCGGTTTCTTGTTTCGTAACATTTTTGCCGCTTCACCGGTCAGCCATAAATAGTGATCCGAGGGTTTACCGTCCATCGTTATGAATGATGTTACCTTACTTACAGGTGGTGTATCAGTGGTTTTAAAGATAGCAGTTGCTTCATTCACTTCATCAAACATGGCCACGTATAACATCGATGCACCTGCATTCAAAGCCGTAGTAATTTGTTGCCAATAAAAGCGTCCACCCTGCCTGGGTATTGAGCCAACAGGTTTTACATCGTCAGGAAATTCGTACCTGCTCAGGTTATGCCAACTGAAACCAGGACTAATACAAGGAACATAATCAACCTGGTTTTGTCTGCACCATTTCAGATCTTCCAGTATATTATCGCGCAATCTGTCCATATCGTTATGTAGCAATGGAGAATAACGTTGCACGTTCCAGGGAAGAACGATATCGGCTGACTTTATAATGTCATGCAGATATGGGTCGCTAATGCAATCTGCGTTTAACGTT
The DNA here is from genome assembly GCF_035489435.1 of Flavitalea sp. Taxonomy (NCBI): domain Bacteria; kingdom Pseudomonadati; phylum Bacteroidota; class Chitinophagia; order Chitinophagales; family Chitinophagaceae; genus Flavitalea; species Flavitalea sp. Next base: position 14,647 of record NZ_DATHKG010000090.1, on the reverse strand, counting down.
CTCCAGAATGCCGGAACGCCAAGCATAATTGAACAACCACCGTAGACGGGATCATTTTTCAGAAAGTCGATAAGTTTTTCCAATCCTATTTTCCTGATATTGTATGGCCGGTCAGGAAAGCCTATACCCCAGATAGTGACCAAAGGCTTTCCATTGTGATGGATATAAGTTTTATTACCATCCTGGTTGGTGACCCTTAAACTGTCCACCAGATATTTCCAGTCTTCAATTATCACAGAACAGTCTTCGCCGGAGCCTTTCAGGCCAGACAGGTCATACATAATTCCAATAGCGCGATTGTTGGCCGAGGCAGCGGCAAAAGCATTCCGCAGAATCGAAGCTGACTCGCGATCCTGCCTCTTTGCATTATTAAAAAACCTTTGCATAAACACTCCATCAACATCATAGTCTTTCATCCATTTGAAATGCAGATCAACAGTGCTTTTATCAAGGGAGCTGAAAAATCTTGCATTTTTGCCATCGGAAAGTTTCCATGTAGTTTCATACGTCTTTTCATATTCAGACAAATCAGGCCACATATCGATCCCCGATTTTTGCTCATTACCATAAGCAAAATTTTTAGTTTGTGAACCATCTCCCTGGGCACGGAACCAGCCCTGGTAACCAGCCATTACGAGACCCTTATACGAAGGGTAGTTGGTTTGTATGTTATGTTTCGACTGTGCTATTAGAACCTGGTTCAATAAGAACGAAATTCCAAGGAACGTGAAGATTTTATAGTTCATTTCTGCTTATAATTATTTACTCTAAAAGTTAAATGAAGGCTGATAAATATCATCACCTGACAGGTTTGGAAACACTAAAACCTTCTTGTCCATGAAACCATTGACCAGCTTTACCCGTGAGCCACAGATAATAATCGGAGCTCAAATCATTTTCAATACCAATAAACTTCTTAGTACCATGCAATGGTAGGTCTTTCTCATTGGCGCATTTGTATATAGCCGTTCCTTCATCTATCTCATCAAACATTGCTACATATAAAGATTGAGCCCCGGCGAGTTTGGCGCCGGCTACCTGCTTCCATAAGAATTCACCTTGAAGTCTTGGAATAGAATTATAAGAGGCTTCATCATTTTTCAGGTTTCCCCAGCTAAAACCGGGAAACACCAGCGGCACATAATCGATTTTATTATTTTTTGCCCATAAAATATCCCCGGCTAATTCAACACCGGCTATATTGCTGTAACTATCATTACTATATCTTCCAACTGCCCACGGCATCACGATGTCTCCTTTTTTGATAAGGTTATGAAGTAATGAGGAATTTTCTGTATCACGACTTAGTGAACGCCAGTAATAAGGCACACCCAACATCAGCGAAATCTTTTTATCTGGTCCTTTGATTTTTGATACAAGTTTATCTACATCGGCGATTGTATATTTCCTGTTATCATTAAAACCTATTCCCCATATCGAAAGCAGGGGCTTACCATTATGTCTTATATAAGTAGGATGCTGTTTGTTGTCAAATATAGAAAACAGCTGTTGCAGTTCTTTCCAATCCTGCTCCACATAGGCTACATCCTCAGATGTACAACCACTGAGATCATACATGATACAAATGGCGCGATCATATTTTTTTGCGGCCTTCAACGCATTTGCCAGCACCTTGTTGAAATGCCTTTTTCCTTTTGGATTTGATTCTTTTATCTCAACAACGAATCGCTGCATAAACACGCCATCTATTCCATAATCTTTCATCCATTTAAAATGAAGATCTATTGTTTCTTCATCGTACGGACTATACAAATAAGTGGGGGAACCATCTGCATTTTTAAAAGGAGATATATATTTTTTTGTGTATTCCGTCATGTCCGGCCAGAAGTCAACACCCGAGCAGCCCGGTGCTAATCCACCACAGGACCGGTTTTGATAATGATACCATCCTCTTTGGGATTCGTCGCCTTCAGCAGCGAACCAGCCCTGGTATCCCGCCATCACCAGGTTACTATATGATTTGAAAAGACAGCCTGTTTCGTCATAAACTACTTCAGGTACAACGGGTGTCTCAGGCTCCCCGGGAGTTTGGTCTACTCCGGTCTTTTTTGTGCAGGCTATTGTGATGATAAAAACAGCGAGCAATACCGATATGATGGTTTTCAAAATGCTGAGTTTTGATGAAGGGGCGCTGGCGATAGCAGCAGCCAACGACAGACGCTCCATGAAATAGTAATTGAAATCGAAGGGCTATTCAACTTGGATAAAAGCTTTGCAAATCTATATCGCGATCTTCACGGCCGGTGCATAATTTAATTTTGCTTCGCCCACACCGATCAATGCGCCAATCCGGAAATAATAAGAATTGCCCGTTTTTAATGTGGTGTTGTTTGAAGGAAGATCAATTTCAACGGAATATGTTGTTGCAGGGTTTGAAACTGCATTAAGCTGTTTTTCTGATGCCAGTAATCGCATCGGTTCGCCCACCCTCGAGTCTGAGTGTGCATACAACCCGATCTTCTGTACTTCATTTACGACCTGTTGTTCTAAACGAAAGGTAGCAATGATCTTTGTACCAACGCGCTCAACCTTTGGACTTAGCACCCTGATATAAGGAGTAACTGTAAAATCCAACACTGTTTTCCCGGTTATAGGCAACTCTTGTGATTCGAGTGTTATAAAGTTTCCGCGGACAGGGCGCACGGTATAGGTATTTGCAAACAGCAGGCTATTGTCGTAGGTGCCATCTGTTTTCACGATAAGGAATTGTGGCGAAACCGGATCATAGCCATGTTCAATCATTTCGATCTGCGTTCCGCGGATGATATCCTGTTGAACCAGTTCGCCTGTTTTTGCATCGATAAATTTACCTGAGAGGCCCGCGGTTGGACCATCGTAGTTGTCCTTTTTACAGGATGAAAATGCAACAACAACTATTAAAGAAATCAGCATTATATTTTTCATACATTTTTTTTTATCAGTATTGTGGATTTTGTACGAGCCCGTTAGAACCAATGCCTGGAATATACCGGTAATACGATTTTGGTTCGAATGTTCTTGGATTCGAATTCGGAACATTAACTCTTACGAATATGTATTTCTTAGCCGGCAATGCCCGCAGGTCTTGTAAAGGCAAAAGGGAGTGCATCATGCGGTTATTAAACTGGGAATGATATTCCCTTCTGCGGATCAGATCCCAGAATCTTTTGTTTTCAAAAGCAAGTTCAACCCTTCTTTCGCGCTGAAGGTTTGCGCTCGTTAAAGGTATATCTCCTGTATGGCCGGCACGTTTGCGAATATCATTCATTGCTTTTGCTGCTGTGGTAACATCTCCTGTTCCGCTTTCTATAACGGCCTCTGCGTAGTTCAGGAGAATCTCTGCATACCTGAATTCAATAAAATCTGTTGTGCTTTGGTTCCAGCCAGGCACAATCGGACCGGATTGATTCATGAATTTTCTGAATGAAAATCCCGTGCGTGTATTGTTGCCACCATAGGTGTCAAAACCTGAGTACTGACTGGTTGAAGCAGCGCCATAGGTGTGAAAAGTTTCGGTACCAATGGTAATCTGATCTTTGGTCCTGATCACTGCAGAGCCATCGGGTTTTACGTATCCTGCCTGGATAATGATGGGTGTGTTCTTCCAGTTAGTTCCCGGCAAAATGGTTGTGCCCCACAATCTTGCATCTTTATCTTTAAAGATGTCGTTGGTATTATCATACCTGATATAATTTTTTGCGGCACTGTATCCATTATAATCCGTGGTATTACCATCAACGGTCGTTACAACGGGTGAACTCAATCCCGGTGTTGTGTAGTTTTCATAAACGTCAACCAGGTCAAGAGTAGGGTTCATACGACCTGGATGCGGCCAGCCGTTCGCAGCCTGTGCGGGCTGAAACCAGATATCATAATTGTGTCCCTGGTTGTTTCCGGGAAGAGTAAAACCTTTGATGAATATTGCTTCCGAAGATGCACCGTTAGGATCCTGAAAAATCATACGATAGTTTTCCGCAGCTTCTGTAGGATTTGCTGGTGTGGGGCGAAACAATGAATACTGCCCCGAAGTCATGATTGCCTGGGAAGCATCCATAGATAATTTGTAGTACGCATTAGCAACGGAGGCCTCGAGGCCAACTAGTTTCTGTGTAACAGCGTTGCCGGATAGTGGCGCAAGATTGCCGAATTTTGCAATTGAAGCAGCATGCAAAGCGGCCCTGGATTTCAGTGCATATGCTGTCCATTTTGAAGCACGCCTGCCTTTTTCAGTACCAAGATTTTGAATAGCAAGATCACAGAGTTCAAATACATAATCCCATGTCTCTTTTTCAGTGCTCCTCGGAACCTTCAGCGCATCAGCGTCCCCTTCATAGACCTGCGAGGTCTTCATCAATGGAACACCGCCATATCTTTTTGCCAATGCAAAATATGCAAAGGCTTTTATGAAAGAGCTTTCACCTGTCAGGGCAGCTTTTTCCGTTGCATCAATATCCAGGGTCGGGATAACATCGATGAGCAGGTTCACATCACGTATCAGCTTGTAACCCTGGTCCCACCATTGAAAATCATTATCACCAACAAAGTCTCCAAACTCTGTGTGCATAGCTTCATCCGTTACCATTGCCGGTAAGAAACCACCGTTGTTCGGATCGCCACCATTCTGATTGAAGCCCTGGCGGAAATATGTGAAGTCTTCAATCGGTAATTGAAAGTACAGATTTGCCATGTAGATTTTGACTCCCTGCGGATCACCAAAAATTACACTTGCCTGTATCTTGTCTGTTGGTTGCAGATCAAGTATTTTTTTACAACCGGCAAAATTGAAAGTGGCCAGGCAACACAACCATATATATTTCTTCATACCCAGTTTTTTAAAAGTTAAGGTTAACACCGAAATTGAATGTCTTGGTAAGCGGATAGTTAAAACCAGCATTAAATAATCCTTCGAGTCTTTCAGGATCAAATGCTTTTACAAAAGAATCAGCAAAGGTGAGCAGGTTAAATCCTGTTGCGTATATGCGGATCTTTTTTATCCCGGCACCGCTGTACAATCTGGGATTGAAAGTATAACCCAACTCAGCGCTTTTTAATCTTAAATAAGATGCATCCTTACGCCAGACAGAACTTTCTTTATACATGCTGCCGACATCGCCGTTGAATCTTGAAGCGGGCCAGGTACCTGGTATCCATTCACTTTTTGGATCCAACGGATCTGTCTGGTGCCATCTGTCGTAGAAATAAGCAGGCGTATTACCTCTGAATGCCAGCACCTCGGCATACACTTCATTGAATCTTACGGTATACATGGCTGCTCCCTGGAAGAGTATATTTGCATCGAAGCCTTTGTAAGAAACATTAAATGAAAGCCCGTAATTGATCTTTGGATTTTTGCCAGCCGGATTCTGGTTATCATTTGTTCCATTCGCTCCTAGGAAAAGCGGTAGCATATCTTTGTCATCAATCACGCCATCATTATTTACATCCTGGTATTTGAAATCACCAGGCAGTTCCCGTCTGTTTGCCTGGTCACCATTTTGAATGGGATAGCTGGAGATCTCTTCTGAATTCTGAAATTGTCCAAGGTATGTGTACGACCATACTAAATCGTTATACCTGTCAGCTGTGCCGTTTCTCCAGCGATCGTAGCTATTTGTAAACGGTCCTCTTTCAACATAGAGGTTTTGGGTGCGGGCATAATTGAAATTTGCAGAAATGCCATATTGAAATTTGCCAACCCGGTTGTTGTGACCGATAGTAAAATCATATCCTTGTGTACGGTCACTGTTCAGGTTCTCCTGTGGAAGAGAGGCTCCAAATGTGTTTGGCAGGGAAAGGTTCCGGTAAGCCAGCAGTCCTTCACGGTCGCGACGGTAAACATCAAACTCGATCGTCAGCTTGTTTTGCCATAAGCCGATGTCTATTCCGATATCTGCAGTTTTTGCTGCGACCCAGCTAAGGTTTGGATTAACAATACCCGGCGAAGAAGCGCCGTTTGTTAAACTTCCATTTTCGAATTCATATCTTCCACCACCGCCAAGTGTGAATCCCTGTATCCACTGGAAAGGAATGGTGCCATCAAATGATCCTACTTCGCCATAAGATCCCCGGAGCTTTAAGTTTGAAATTGCCGGTATAAGATCTTGTAAGAACTTCTCTTCTGAAATTCTCCACCCGGCTGATACAATTGGAAAAAATCCCCACCGGCTCTCAGGTGGAAACGAATAGGTGCCCATATAACGAAACGCAAGTTCCAGGAGATACTTTCCTTTGTAGTCATAGTTTACACGCCCCAATATCGATTGAGATGCGGCTTGTCCTTCTGATCCGTTGTTAGTCTGATTATTTTCACTGGCGGCATTGATCTGGTCGATGGTATAAAACTCGTACAAACGACGCAGGCCCGCATCCCGGCTCCAGTCCTGTCTTTGCTCGTATACAAATGTGCCGGAAACAGCATGGTCACCAGCAATTTTTGTGCTGTAGTCGGCCTGCGCCTGAAATGTAAGCCGGTTACTGTTTCCATAGTTGTTCGAGATCGAAGAAGTACCGACACGCTGGGGCGACACAATGTATTGGTCGTTTACATAGGTGTATAGCTTATAAGGTTTTCCAACATCCTTGCCCTGGTAACTATTCATGTCGTAAGCTGCGACCCCTTTTAAGAATAACCCTCTTACAAAAGGCACAGAATAAGTCAGCGCTACAGTTGTTTGTAAATTCCTGTTAACTGTTTCGCTATAGCCGGTAATATCCCTGTCAGACAATATCAGCGGGTTCTGATTAGATGGTGTAACTACAGCAGGATACATTGGATTGTTATTTGCATATGGAGTTTCAGTCGGAAGGGTTACTCTTGTACCCTTGAATATGTTGAAGAAGTTGTCGCCGGGTGTGGTTCGTTTATCATAACGACCGCCGATGAAAATTTCTGCTTTTACATTTTTGGTGAGTTCAGTAGTTATGTTAGATCTTAAGTTATAGCGCTTATAGTTAAGATCGTTACTTCTCAAAAAACTGCCTTCATCTACATACGCGAAACCGAAATAGTATTGGGTTTTTTCGCTGCCTCCTGAAGCAGAAAGCGCGTGTTGTTGCTGAAACGCATTTTTCTTCAAAGCAACATCATACCAGTCGGTGCTTTCATATCCGGGCACACCATCAATATATTTCTGTATTTCCTCATCGGTTACGAATGGTGCACCGGTGCCATAGAGAGCGGCATCATTGCGCATTTGAATCCACTCTGCGGCATTGGCCATTCTTGGTACATCTGTGGGTGTTTGAAAACCAACAACACCATTATAGTTGAATGTTGCCCTGCCTTTATTTCCCTTTTTAGTGGTTACAATCACAACACCATTTGCAGAACCGAAGCCATAGATGGCTGCAGAAGCATCTTTGAGAAATGATATGCTTTCAATATCATCAGGGTTCAAACGTTGAAATTCTGACGATCCATCGCGTACTATGCCGTCGATAACATAAAGTGGTGTCCCAAAGCCACGGATATTTATCATGTTATCAAATGTGCCTGGCTCACCACCCAGCTGGCGGATCTGCAGGCCGGCAACTTTGCCTTGTAATTTTTGCGCAAGACTTACGTGCGTAGTGGTTTGAATTTCTTTATTGGAAATATTGGTCACCGAACCTGTCAGTGTTTCTTTGCGACGCGTGCCATATCCCACCACTATAACACCGGTGAGTTCGCTGTCTGCTGCGGTCATAACTGCGTTTATAACTGAACGCGCATTGATCAGTTCTGTCAATGGATTTCTACCAACAAAAGTAAAGACCAGTTGTCGTGCTGAAGAAGGGACTGTGATCCGGAAGTTTCCATCATTATCCGTGATGGTACCGGCAATATTTGAAGTCGTGTCATTTACTGATACAGTTACGCCGGTCAGCGGAGAGTTGGAAGCCTGGTCCACAACCTTGCCGGTAATGGTTCGCTGTTGCGCAGATACAAGCAGGGGAAAACTGCAAATGAGTAACAAAATGTAATGGAGTAAAGTACCAGAAACTTTAAATGGTCGTTTCATATGTTTTGATTGATTAAGTGAATGATTACTGTGAATTCAACAGGTAATCATAACTAAGGCGGGAAAAGGATTCGGTTTGGCATGGCAGTTATGTTTTGATTAGTGAATGAGAATGAATGAACGATTTGAGTAAATGAGAACGAATGAATGATTTGAGTGAATGAGTTAAATAAATGATTGGACTTAATGAGTTATGATGTGCTGATTTTTGCTATCAGTTATGCCCCAATTCTTATTGGGCCTGGGCCCCATCTGTAGTTCGAGGTGGCCACCGGCCATCAATAATTCATGTGAAAACCAGGGAGTGTTCAACACTTTCCCATTCATTTTAGCACTTTGTATGTACTTATTTACAACAGAAGCTCCACGGGCTGTAAGGCTGAACTTTTTTCCATTCGTCAGGTTGATTGTCACACTGCTAAACACCGGGCTGCCGATGGTGTACACAGGCAATCCCGGGGTAATGGGATAGAAGCCCATTGATGAAAACACCACAAAGGCCGACATGCCGCCACCGTCTTCGTCACCAGGAATGCCAAATTCATTGTCTTTGAACCATACATGTAACAGGTTGCGTATGCGCTGTTGTGTTTTCCAGGGCGCATCGGTGTAGTTATACAAGTAGGGTATATGAAAACTTGGTTCGTTACCCATGGAAAACTGACCCACCAGTCCGGTAGCATCGGGAAAGGTCTTCCAAAAATCATGTTTCGAGCGGCCAAGACCTTCGCTGAAGTGCTGGTCAAGCCGGTTTTCAAAGGTTTTTTTATCACCCATCAGGGAGATTAATCCCTGAACATCATGTTGTACCGCCCATTGATAAGTCCAGCCATTGTTTTCATCATAATAGTCGCGACCACCGGGTCCGCCATCAAATTTGGGATCGATTTTTATCCATCGTCCTTTGTCATCACGGGGCATAAAGAGCTTCATGCTGCTATCCCAAAGTGCTCTGAAATTTTTGCTCCTTTTATTAAAAGCTGCAAAATCATCGTTCTTATCAAGGTCTTTTGCCAGCTGACCTACAGCCCAGTCATCGTAGCTATGGCCTAGTGTTACGGCTACTGCCTGTCGTTTTTCAAACTTATCTACCGTCGGTACAGGCTCTTTTTCGCCAGGTGCAAGGCCAGGAAAATAACCATTAGCCAGGTAGTAATCATCCAGGGATGTTTTTTCGCCATTCCGCCATGGGATCATGGTGGCGCTAATAGCATTTTTTTTCATGCCTTCATAGGCCTTTTCAAAATCAAAATGCCTGAGCCCCTTCCGGTAGCTATCCAGGAAAACGATGGAAGAATGAAATCCATTCATGCATGCATGATCACCAAATAATACCGGGAAAGTCGGCAACCATCCGCTTTGTTCATACATCCGGACATAAGATTGCAGCATATCTTCCTGTTGTGCCGGATTCAGAATTGTTCTCAGGGGGTGATGGGCAAGATAAGTATCCCAGGACCAGTCATCCACATAGAACGGGCGGCTGTCCCTGACGATCTTTTTATTATATCCACTGTAATACTGGCCATCTTCGGTAATGTCCACCATTCTTTCATAACAGCGATAAAGAGCCGTGTAAAAGGATCGTTTCTGAGCTTCGGTTCCGCCTTCCACCTGGATCTGGGACATAACGGTTTCCCAGTTTTTCTTACCGGCAGACGAAAGTTGAGCGAAGGAAATGTTGCTGACCTCATCAGTAAAATTTTTCTTAGCCTGCTCAGCACTGATAAAACTGATGGCATACCGGAAATCAACTTGTTTTGTTGATCCGGGAAAAACAATGGAAGCGCGTTTGCCATCAATCTGGGTTTTGCCGGCGACGCTAAATTTTCCGTACATATAGACCGGAATGTCATTATGGTAGGTTTCGATGCCGGTGATGATGTTATCCCCAACAAAATCATAAGCTGATTTGCCATTATTATAAACATCAAACAAAATGGCTTTGGACTCTGCTTCGGGAAAACTGAAATGTAGAAACCCTGCTTTTTTCCCGGGTGCAAATTCAACAGTTATATCATCATCAATCAGGTAAGTGGAATAGTACCAGGGACGATTCACCTCAAGATCCCGATCATATCTCATGGGAGTTCTCCAGTTCTCATTTTTAAGAGGGTTAATAGAAGGCTTAACTGAAAATACCTGACCAAGACGATGCGACACAATAGTTAAGGGAAAGCTGGTGATCTGTTGATCGAGGTAATCTTTTCTTTGTGGTGTAAACCTGATAACCTGGTTCGGAAGATGGGTTAAAGGCCGGGTTGGCTCAAGAAGCTGCCCGATATTGCCAATAGTTGGATCTATATAGTCCAGGTTCGTCCTGGTTTCCGGATCAGCTCCTGGTCTGGAGTTGGTCTGGGCAAAGATGGAAGTTGTAGCCCATCCAAGCAAAATAAGCAGCGTTAGCTTTTTCATTGCAGGCAATCGATTAGTTCTTAGAACATGCAATAAAGCATCAGCAGGCTTAATAAAACAGCTAATAAGAGATTAACAGAGTCATTAATTTTTAATTTCTTTAAAGAATTATTCGTTTTTGAGTAAAAATTGTGAGGGGTAAATCAGCATTCTTAATAAAAATTAATTCCGATTCTATTTAATTGCAATTAAATTAGCTATCGAATAATGACTTCATTTAGCATCTCAACTTCAAGAAAACGATTGCATATGTCTATTGAACCGCGGATTAATGTCATGCCTGACGATGATATTTTCGAAGAAACGTTTCTTTTTAAACAGCTTTGCACAAAGCCAGTTGGATATTGCCCCTTATCATAGTTTCCGTAGATCACTATAAAAGTAGCTTTCCCACAACCAGGGGTTGGGTCATTCACATATAGCTTATGTACTTCAGAATTATCATTTTCTTTTTATTTTTTCTTCAAACGGGATCAGCTTCAGCTCAACAAAATGATACAGTGCAATGGTTATTGAAACCAGTTGAGAAATTTTTAAAGCTATCTGCAGATAACAATTTCGGTGAAGTAAGTGGTGTCGCTCAAAATAGTAAGGGGCATACTGGACATTAAACTAACGAGGAGCATATATGAACTGGAAACAATTAATAGACCCGTTTAACAATATCGCTTTATCAGCACTGGTGGCAGCGGTACCCATACTGTTCATATTCTGGGCATTGATCATTAAAAAAATGAAGGGGTATAAGGCCAGTTTAATAGCCACTGCCATTGCAATACTCATTGCCATTTTTGTATATGGTATGCCGGTCAACCTTGCATTCTTGTCAACTGCAAACGGGGCGTTATATGGATTGTTTCCCATCTGCTGGATAGTAATAACAGCTGTCTTTTTGTTTAATATAACAATAGAAAGCGGGCAATTTGAGGTCATAAAGCATTTTATGGCCTCCCTTACATCCGACAGAAGATTACAGGCATTGCTGATTGCTTTTTCCTTCGGTTCTTTTTTGGAAGGTACCGCAGGTTTTGGTGCGCCGGTTGCCATTACTGCGGCAATGTTGATCGGATTAGGTTTTAACCCCTTATACGCAGCCGGTATTTGCCTGATCGCCAACACCGCGCCTGTAGCTTTTGGAGCGGTTGGGATCCCGATAACGGTTGCGTCACAGGTTACTTCAATTCCTGAAATGGCAATTTCTCAAATGGTAGGACGAACGTTACCAATCCTATCCGTAATCCTCCCTTTTTACCTCGTCATTTTAATGTCCGGGTTTAAAAAGTCGGTAGAAGTATTACCGGCAATCCTGGTGTCCGGTTGTTCTTTTGCCATCATCCAGTGGTTCTCGTCAAATTATCTCGGACCTGCACTACCCGATGTCCTGGCCGGAATCGGTTCGATTTTATCCCTCGTTATTTTTCTAAAATACTGGAAACCTAAAAACACCTGGCGATTTCCGAATGAAGCGGTTCCAACAATTTCGGATACGATCAGTTATACAAACGGACAAATCCTCAGGGCATTGTCGCCATTTATGCTTCTGACAGTGATAATCATTGCCTGGGGCGTTCAACCGATAAAAGATGTGCTGAATTCAGTGGGGCAAATTCAGTTTGAATTTCCCGGTCTGCACAATAGAATAACGGACAAAAGTGGAAACCCAATTCCACACATATTTAAGTTCAATTATTTATCTGCTTCGGGAACAGCTATTTTACTGTCGGCAATCATTTCAATTCCACTGGTTGGTTTAAAGTTTGCGGATGCAGTAAGAATATTTCTGAAGACAATAAAGCAACTGAAGTTCCCGATTATCACGATTGCAACGGTTTTAGGCTTTGCCTATATTGTAAACGACTCCGGTATAGCCATCACCATGGCAGAAGCACTTGCAAATACAGGCTTCCTGTTCCCTTTCTTTGCCCCGATGCTTGGCTGGCTGGGAGTCTTCATCACAGGTTCAGATACTTCCGCGAACGCCCTGTTCGGCAAACTGCAGGCTGCTACAGCCACATCTATCGGGGTAGATCCGGTGTTAACTGTTGCAGCAAATGTGTCGGGTGGTGTTATTGGAAAAATGATCTCACCACAATCTATAGCAATTGCAGCTGCAGCTGGAAATCTTGTTGGGAAAGAATCGGAACTATTCAGATTTACAGTGAAACATAGTTTCATCATGCTGCTGTTTATCTGTCTTATTGTTCTCGGTCAGGCTTATGTTTTTCAATGGATAATTCCTGAATACCAGATCATCAACTCCAAAAGTACCGTATCAACCCAAAACTTTTTTAAAGGATACATATATATGTTTGTACTGGCATTGGTAATAGCAGTTATTGCCGTCACCGTAAGAAGGGTGACAAAAAAGCACGAAGAGTATGAAAAAATTGAGCCAATATAAAAAGGTAAATTTAACCTAAAGAACGCCATATGACTGTTGGACTTTTTATACCTTGTTATGTAAATCAATTCTATCCTGATGCGGGGAAAGCGACATTACAATTGTTGCAAAAATTAGGGGTTGAAGTTACCTATCCCCGCAAACAAACTTGTTGCGGACAACCGATGGCTAACTCCGGCTTCGAACATCTTTCGCAGGGATGCAATGACCTGTTTATTGAAAATTTTTCTGGGTTTGATTATATCGTCGCTCCTTCGGCCAGTTGTGTTCTGCATATCAAAGATCATCTTCACTCACATGAAAATGAAGAACAGGCCTTAACGATCCGGAATAAAGTTTATGAGTTGGTTGAGTTTTTAACAGATATTCTGAATGTTGAGAAACTGGATGCCACGTTTCCTTATAAGGTTAGTCTTCATCATAGTTGTCATGGATTGCGTGGGTTACATTTAGCTCAAATGAGTGAGTTAAATTCACCACCATATTCAAAACCGCAACGGTTATTGGATATGGTAAAGGGTTTACAACAGGTCTCATTGGATCGTGCTGATGAATGTTGTGGATTTGGCGGAATGTTTTGCGTTTCCGAAGAAGCTGTTTCGGTAAAAATGGGAAAAGACAGGGTAAGAGATCACACAAAGAACGGCGCAGAATATATTACATCGTCAGATCTCTCATGCCTGATGCACCTGGAAGGAATTCTTCACCGCAGTAAAAGTGAAGTAAAAATCGTACACATCGCCGAAATTTTAAATGCGACATTATGAAGAATGGAAATATGAAGCAAGGTGATAAAAAAGACCATCCCTCATTGGCTGAAGCTTTTATTAAAGATGAAGAACGCGTTGACTGGCATGATGGTGCACTATGGTATATCAGGGAAAAGCGTGACATAGCTTCCAGGCAAATACCGGAATGGGAGTCATTACGTGAAGCTGCGTCTGAAATCAAAAACAATGTAATTTCAAACCTTCATAATTACCTGTTACAGTTTGAATCTAATCTTATTAAGAACGGTATTATAGTTCATTGGGCAGACAGTGCGGAAGAACATAACGAGATAGTATACTCGATCTTAAAGGCAAAGGAAATCAATCAGATGGTAAAGAGTAAGTCGATGCTTACAGAGGAATGCCAATTGAATGAATACCTGGCCGAACGTGGTATTGATGTAATAAATTCTGATCTTGGAGAATACATTCAACAAATTGATAATGAACCTCCAAGTCACATAGTATTACCCTGTATCCATAAACGGAAAGAAGAAATTGGTGAACTCTTTCACGAACACCTCGGAACCGAAAAGGGATTATCAGACCCGACCTTATTAACCCGGGTTGCGCGTAAGCATTTACGCAATATATTTTTGAGCCGCCGTGCTGCGCTTACAGGCGTAAACTTTGCGGTTGCCGAAACCGGCGAATATGTTGTTTGCACTAACGAAGGCAATGCAGATATGGGGGCGCATTTGTCGGAAGTGCAAATTGCATCCATGGGCCTCGAAAAATTAATCCCTCAAAAAAAACACCTGGGTGTCTTCCTCAGATTGCTTGCCAGAAGCGCAACAGGTCAGCCAATAACCATTTATTCAAGCCACTATAAGAAGCCGCGCGAGGGACAGGAAATGCATTTGATCCTGGTAGATGCCGGAAGAACCCGCCAGTTGGGCCGTTCCGATTTCAAAGACTCGTTAAAGTGTATAAAATGTGGCGCATGCATGAACACCTGCCCTGTTTATAGAAAAAGCGGGGGCCTGAGTTATCATAATACAATCTCGGGTCCGATTGGCGCTATACTTGCGCCAAATCTTGATATAAAAAAACATGCCGAT
>NZ_DATHKG010000089.1:0-32867 GCF_035489435.1 Flavitalea sp. | reverse complement strand
AATGATGGGAAGGGCAGCTTCAGGTCCGATCCAATGGCTTTGCCCCGAAACCTGACCAGCAAATCATGCGTGCGCGCGATTGATTTTGATAAGGATGGCGATCTTGATTTATTTGTTGCGGGCCGTGTGGAGCCGTGGAACTACCCAAAGCCTGTATCTAGCTTTATTTACCGGAATGATACGAAAACAGGCCAGGCGGGCCAGGTAAAGTTTACCGATCTAACAGCGCAGGTCGCTCCGGGATTATCAGGTATAGGCCTTGTTTGTGATGCATTGTTCACCGACTATGATAATGATGGCTGGGCTGACCTGGTCTTAGCCGGGGAATGGATGCCCGTTACCTTTTTAAAAAATGACAAAGGTGCTTTTAAAAATATCAATCCGCGACTTAAAGGCAAAACCGACACGGTCGATAACACGATCAATAACACGACCGGCAGTCCGGAAAATAATGGTGTTGCCCAAACATTATCTTCCCAGGTAGGATGGTGGAACTCTATCACAGGAGGTGACTTCGACAATGATGGCGATATTGACTATGTGTTAGGAAATCTCGGCAATAACAGCTATTTCAAGGCAGATGCCGGGCATTCTGTTTCAATCTATTCGAAAGACTTCGATAATAATGGAAGCTATGATGCATTTCTTTCTTTATATCTGCCAACAAGCCAGGACACACTGACGAAAAAAGAATATCCTGCTTCTTTGAGAGATGATGTGATTGGTCAGATGACCGGGATGAGATCAAAGTTCCGCAACTATAAATCCTATGCACACACAAGCATGGACCAGTTTTTTAGTGCAGAACAACTGACTGGGGTCTTGAAATTAAAAGCAAATAATTTCAACTCTGTCTTTTATCGCAATGATGGTGGGAACAAATTTACCCTCATCCCCTTGCCCGGTGTTGCGCAGTTATCTGCTTTGAATGGAATGATAGCCGATGACTTTGATGGCGATGGAAATCTTGACCTGATGATTAATACAAATGATTTTGGTACTGATGTTTCTGTTGGTCGTTATGACGCATTGAATGGACTTGTGTTGAAAGGAGATGGCAAAGGAAACTTTGAGCCTCAATCTATGTTACAAAGCGGGGTTTATATTCCAGGCAATGGCAAAGCGCTGGTAAAACTGAGAAACAAAAATGGAAAATATCTTGTAGCTGCTGCGCAAAATCGTGGTCCATTGAAATTGTATGAATTGAAGCAGTCATCTAAAACAATTGCTATTTTACCAAATGATGTGGTCGCAGAATTAATCTATAAAAACGGAAAGAAACAGCGACATGAATTTTATTATGGCTCATCTTTCCTTTCGCAGTCAACGCGCTTCATGCCAGTAGCAGCAGATGTAGTATCGATTGAAGTGATTAGTAGTAATGGGCAGAAACGAAGATTTTGAGATCAGCGGCTAAAGCGTTGAACAGGCCCCTTTAAGAGAATTATGAGTTATGAATTATGAGTTATGAGTGGAGTGGTGAGTGTTATGAGTGCTGAGTTTGTTTCATAATTCATAACTCATAATTCATAATTCTCTTAACCTAATGCTTAAACATCGGCAGAGGGTTCAACGGATGCCGTACCAGGTTTTTGAATATTTTACGAAGAAGGAACAGATGAAAACCGCTGTTGGGAAATTGTTTGCGATAGGCACCAGCTGTATTACGGTCGGCTCCAAAAGCCAACACCCCAAGTGAAACATCAATCCAATCTGCTTTTCGAAAGTTATTTACTGTATCCTGAAAGTCTCCTTTGTAAGAAGTAGTTTTGTGATGCCAATAAATCATCAGTTCAATCTCTTCAGCCATCTCCTGTAAATTTTCCTGGACGAGGTATTTTCGGGCAACTACGATCGAAGGAGCGAGATAATCAATTGTGTTATTTGTCCAGATGCCAATGTCGTGGAATACACCTGCAATGGCATATTTCATGAAATGTGCCGGGTTCTTGTCGAGTAACATGCAATTTCCAACCACCCGGCAAACATGGTTCCGGTACTTTTCATAATCACGGTCTAGCACAGCCTTATACGGAAGCATTAACTGATCAACTGTATCTTCAATATTATTCAAAAATCAGAAATATTATTAAGAGAATTATGAATTATGAGTTATGAATTATGAAAGAAGAGACATTCAACTCACCATTCAAAACTCACCACTGAACTCATCACTCATCACTCATAACTAAAATACTTAATAGACTTGCCGGCTTTGCTCACTGTTTTTTTATCAGCATCTTCGATCAGGATTCAGATCAATGTTTGTGCTCAACGACATTGCTACAGCATTGGTCGTTTCAGCATCGTTAGCTCACAATTTTTCTCTTCATATTGCTCAACACTCCGAATAATCCGAAGCAAACCTGCCATTAACTGCGTACAATTTATCTATCCGTATATCAAGGTCCTCATTCAGTCGCATCCATTGAAATCCGTCCTTCTCATACATCGCTGTGATCAGACCATTTGCTCTTGTTACCCCACTGTCTTCATACAACACTCCGGCCTGTTGCTTGTTATTGTAAAGATCAAGCACCTGCTCGTAGAAACTTCCGTTTACGGGATTGGTATCTCTGATATCTTTTTCCATATATAGATATTTTATGCAACACAAATTTAAGAAAAAAATGAATTATGAGTTATGAATTATGAAAGGAATAACACTCTTCATTCATAACTCCTTTCATAATTCATAACTCATAATTCTCTTGTCAGTGTTTGCGAAGCCAGTCAAGAATGAAACCAGCGTCTTCTTTCCAGGTGGGAAGACCCAGTACAAAATGATTACGATCCTTCACCACATATTCGGTTACTGAATTCTTGCTTTTATAACTATTATAAACCCTTTTGCAGAGATGCGCTGGTATGCATTGATCCTGGCTTCCGGCAAGCATCAATAAAGGACCATGTTCTTTCTTGAAATCAACATGTGCTGCACTGGTGAGACCGCCTCTTACCGCTCTTTTTGATTCAGGAATGGCCAGCTCGTTATAAGTTTCTTTTTGTCTTTCGAGCGACATTCCATTTGTAAATGCATACTGCCAGCTTGGAAATGAACGCAGATATGTTTTGTTGATGTCTGTAAAGTAACCAAGTGCCTGTGTATTTGATTTCAGGAACGCAAATTCATAAGGCAATATACCCTGGGGAGGCGCAGCATGCATAGCAACCGCGGCCTCAGCCAGTCCTTTGTTTAGCAAAACCTGAGCCATTTGCCCGCCAAACGAGTGCCCAATCAGTATCGGCTTCTCTGGTAAATTTTGAATGAGACTTGTAAAATGGCTGATTAAAGCGGGGAGCGTCACCGCTGCCAGCGCCTTATCAGGATGCCGTTTCCGAAGTGTTGCTGCATCGCTGTCTTTTCCAAGCCAGGGCGGTGCTGTAACTTTATAACCTTCATTGGAAAAGAAACCTTTCCAGTTGTCCCAACAGGCATGACTAACAAATGCACCCGTTAGAAAAACGATTGTTTTTGATTGTATCATTGGTTGCTATTTTTGAAATGTTTGTGATGTATTAACCAGGTGATACTAATAATCAGATCCAACACTAGCTCTATCTTAATAGACAATCTTTGACATATGTATTTATGGCTGATAGTTTTCTAAAAACGGATTAATGAGTTCGGGAAAGATCAGTTAAATCCCGACTAAGCCTCAATTCACAATGTCGTTGGCTCAATATTCGGATTAGCTGACCGGATTACTTCAATCGATTCGAAGATATTTTTTTGCTATGGCTCGCAAGACTAAGTAGAAGGTTTTATATTTTCCACCGGCGATATGCCCCTATTCAAGCAGGCCGATCTGACAACGGATTCATAATAAATATAAATGAAAATTAGCTATCTATCAATTTAAAATATCCACGTGCTACCCAGCTGAAAAAGGAGATCCTTTGCACAATAACAGTCATGCACAACTGCTAAAAACAAAAAAGGCCTTTATACCGACAACAGCTATGGATACCTGAAATCAGGTTACTTTCTATCCACTTCAATTTCATTTAACAGACTCACCTGAGGGATACAAATCAAGCAACTTATTCAGACGGGTTGTGATTTCCGGATACTTCGCAGTAAGGTTCACACGCTCTGCCGGATCCCAGGACAGGTTAAAAAGCTCGGTGCCTTGTTTTGTGCGACGCAGTTTCCACTCCTTGTCCTTCACTACTTCGTGGGTGCCATTTAACTGGTAATAAATCGGCTTATGATTTCGTGGTGCATTTTTCTGTGTTAATAATTTCGATACCGATTCGCCATCCAGATGGCGTCCGGCCGGAAGTTTAGCGCCGGTCCATTCAGCAAGAGTAGGCAAGATATCCAGGTTAGAAAACGGTGCAGTAATCACTTCATTGGCCAGGGTCTTATTTTTCCAGTACGCTATAAACGGCACACGAACCCCGCCTTCATAGGTTTCTGCTTTTGACCCGCGAAAGATACCAGCGAACCCTGTATGATATTTTGTGGAAAAACTATCCGACTCCATTCTTGGCGGCATGTTGTTCCAGGGGCCGTTATCACTGGAGAAAATAAAGATGGTATTGTCGGCCAGGCCCTGCTTTTCTACCGCAGCCCAGATTGCAGCCAAACCAGCATCAAGGTCCTCTATAACATCTCCATACTCACCACCTTCAGAATGTTTGCTCCTGTTTTTGGTAACCGCTGACCCAACCGGCAAATGCGGCAGGTTGTGCGCGAGATATAAAAAGAAAGGTTGAGACTTTTTTTGTTGATTGATAATC
This sequence comes from Flavitalea sp., assembly GCF_035489435.1. Classification (NCBI taxonomy): domain Bacteria; kingdom Pseudomonadati; phylum Bacteroidota; class Chitinophagia; order Chitinophagales; family Chitinophagaceae; genus Flavitalea; species Flavitalea sp. The sequence goes on along the minus strand of NZ_DATHKG010000089.1, from coordinate 28,121 downwards.
TTCACTGCCTCATCCGTATACAGGCGTGTGAGTACTGAATCTGCTGGTTTTAAAATAGCAATTGTTTTGTTTCTGAATATTTTCAATGTTGAATCAGTGGCCACATAGGGCCTGCGATAATCATGACTGTAAAGCAGGCCATAATAAGAATCGAAACCTTGTGAAACCGGCAGACTGCTGTCCATATCACCAAGATGCCATTTACCAATCATATAGGTTTTATAACCGGAGGGCTTCAACATTTCGGCGATAGTAACTTCTGCAACAGGCATACCGTTTTTTGCACCGGGACCAATTGCATTAGGCAGATTCATCCTTGTTGGATATCGGCCGGTGAGCAATGACGCGCGCGATGGTGTGCAGACCGGTGTCGTTACTACATAGTTCGTCGCCTTCAAACCCTTCATCGCCATTTTGTCGAGAAAAGGTGTTTTGATGAGCGGGTTTCCAAAACAGGTAAGATCGGCATAACCCATGTCATCGGTAAGAACAAGGATGATGTTGGGTTTCGACTGGCAGAATGTTGGCTTTGTGCTAATGATTAACAATAAAATCAGGAAAATATTTCTCATATGCTGTAGTGATATAGATAGTGAGTAAACTCAACTTGTTCGACGATCAAAATTTACTTTCTAACAATCAATCTTCACCTTCTAACGATCAAACTTTCGACATTAAAATGCTATAGTTTTACTTAACCTCAGAAAACTAACCTAGTTCAGCTTCAATTCCTGCGCAGTTTTGAATTTTGGATTGATGAATTCCCATTCACGAATATGCGAGTTCTGATGTTCTTTTTGTAAAATGGTGTCAAATTTTTTTATCAGCTCCGGGTGAGACGAACTGAGATCTTTCGTTTCATTTCTGTCGTTTTTGATATCATAGATTTCCCAGGGAGCGTTCGGGTTTTTCTTGAGATTGGATTTTACTCCTTTCATATCACCTATCCTGATTGCGACCTGCCCGGTGCGTTCCGGGAACTCAAAATACAGAAACTCACGTTGCCGCTGGCGATCATTTTGTCCAAGCAAGGTCGGAAGAAATGAAATCCCATCAGTTTCCGGGGTCTTTGAGCCCGTAAGCTCACACATGGTAGCCATAAAATCGTATTGCACGGTTACAAAGTCGCTTGTTTTGTTTGTTGCAATCTTACCCGGCCATCTTGCGATAAACGGTATTCGAATTCCACCTTCATACAGCTCTTGTTTTCTGCCTCTCAAACCGCCTACACTGTTAAAGAATTCTGTCTCCACGCCACCAACGTCAAAGGTCGCCCCGTTATCACTCGAAAACATGATGATCGTATTGTCATCCAAACCAAGTTTTTTGATGGTATCGAGAATCTTACCAATCTGCTTATCCATATAGGTGATCATGGCAGCATAGGTTGCACGGGGATATAACGTTGATGCATATCCCTTTTGTCCACGATATGGCGTGTCGTCAAATTTGTCTGCATATTCTTTTACTGCTTCATCAGGTGCCTGTAAAGAAACATGAGGCCCGGTATAAGGCAGGTATAAAAAAAATGGCTTTTGCTTGTTTTCGCTAATAAACTTCATCGTTTTTTCAACCATCTTATCCAATGAATATTCTTTGCCTTTAAACTTATCAAAAGCCGCAGGATCATTTTCATTTATATCCAGCTTTGTATGAACCGCGATGAACGGATTATTCAGTTTGTCTTGTTTACCATTTTCCCAGAGATGCGTGGGATAAAAATTATGGGCTTGTTTCTGATCGAGATAGCCATAGAAATAATCAAAGCCGTGTTTGTTCGGATTGCCGGAATTGTTTTGCATACCCAGTCCCCATTTACCAATGGCCCCCGTTACATAACCGGCATTTTTGAACATTTGTGCAACAGTAAAAGTACCTGCAGGCAAGGGCATCTGCCCACCTTCTTCTTCATCCCTGAATCCACCGAGTTCATAATTGCCCCTTATATAAGATTTGCCTCCATGTCTCCCTGTCATTAACATACAACGTGCCGGTGCACACACAGGCGTGCTTGTATAGCTTTGTGTAAAACGCATGCCTTCCCTCGCCATCCGATCAAGATTCGGAGTCTTGATTTTCGTCTGCCCATAACAACCTAGCTCGCCATAACCCAAATCATCCGCATAAATAAAAATCACATTTGGCTTTTGTGCATTAGCACTTGCAACAGATTTCACCTTAGCCGTTGACTTTGTCTGAGCCGTTGATTCCGCCGTTGACTTTGTCTGAGCCGTTGATTCCGCCCGAGCTGTTGATTTTGTCTGAGCCATTAATTTCGGTTGAGCAAAGCCACGCACACAGTTCAATCCACAAACTATCATTACAATAAGAACCAGCGGTTTTTTCATATCAGGTCGTCTATTCATTTCATTTTTAATTATACATTTCTCCAACCAGCACTAGAAGTATCCATTATTTTTTAACAGAAACCATTTTAAAAAAACAATTATCATGCAAAGGAGTTATGCGTCCCAAATATCACATTCATAATTCCCAACTCACCACTCACCACTCACCACTTCACTCATAACTCATAACTCATAACTCATAACTTTCCTCACCATCCTTGGTTTTGCGTAAGATTCGTATTCAATTCCCTCTCCTTCTGCGGCACCGGCCATAAGTAGTGGCGGTTCTTATCAAAAACCCGCTGATAAGCCTGCACCTGGATTGTTTTTAGTTGCCCACCTTCTAAATAAGTCATTCCATAAACAGGACCGGTCATCACGTTTTCGGCAATTTTCCACCTGCGGATATCAAACAAACGGAGACCTTCAAATGCCAGCTCGATCGTTCTTTCTTTCCTGATAATATCACGAAGCGCAGCCTGGGTATAGGCTCCGGTCAGTGGTGGCAGATTTACATCGCCCCGCTGCCTGATCAGGTTAACAGCACTCAAAACCGTTTGGTCAATCTGGTTCAATTCAGTTTTTGCTTCAGCATAGGTGAGTAACACTTCCGGATAACGGACAAGGATAATGTTGACGCCGGAGTTTGAAGGGTTCGCATAGTCTTCGTTGTTGATGTATTTCTTCAATCCAAAACCCGTTCCGCTTGCGAGATAGGTATTCCCCACGGCATCCGGCGTTCCGCTGGTGGGCACTGAATTATATGTTTTACCATCAGGAAGAACATCACCCGGCAAATAGATACTTGCCTTCAAACGCGGATCACGATTTACATATGGCGTATTCGGATTGAAACCTGAACCCGGATCAGTAATGGCAAGGCCATTTGTCATTGGATAAGCATCAACCAATATTTTTGTTGGCACATAAGCAGTGCTACCGGTTTTCTGACTGTATGGCGCTAAAAACTGAAACACATTGTTAGCGTAAGTGTCCTTTACAAATTGTTTGTCCAGGATTATCTCTGTATTGTTTTCAGCCGCATAACTAAACAGTCTTGAATACTGCGGGTAGATTGTATATACATTCAGATCCATCACCTGTTTTGCGGCATCAGCGGCCTGTTGATATCTTCCCCGGAATAAATTTGCCCTGGCTTTTAATGCTAGCGCGGCTCCTTTTGTGATCCTGCCTTTGTCAGCAGCGGCATAAGTTACTGGCAGATATCCCGCAGCTTCAGTAAGCTCTGCATCTATAAAATCCCAGACCTGGTCCGCAGTTGAACGACTAACTTTTTTGCCTTCGTCAATTGTCAATGGCGTTGTTACCAATGGCACATCACCATATAAGCCAACCAGCTTTATATATTGGTATGCGCGCAAAGATTTGACTTCGCCTTTTAACTGGTTGATCACAGTAGCAGAACTACCCTGCACCTTATCGACATTTGCAATAAAATAATTTGCCGCAGAGATACCGGCATAGGCATCGCTCCATTCATTAAATATTCTAGAATTCAATGCATCGTAGGTGCCGTTTTCAATAAAGGCCTCCGGATCGAAAAGGATATTTTTATGACCGATATCGGTTATGCCATCACGCACAAAAATGGTCGTACCATCAAGAAATGGATATACAGCATTGGCCGCAAGACGGGCATCGGCTTCGCTTTTCCAGAAGAGTTCTGATGAAAGCCGGTCATTCGGCAACGTGTTAAGCAGATCCTTCTCGCAGGAAGAAAATAACACAGCTGCAGCAATGAATATTGAAGTATTGAGTTTATTTATCTTGTTAATCATATAAATCAGGTTAAAAATTAAAACTGAACATTCACACCAAAAGTTATCAAAGATGTTTGCGGGTAATAATTCGCACGGCCGGATGGCGTTTCCGGATCAAGGTTCCATTCATTCAGTTCTGAAATGGTCAAAAGGTTAGTACCCGAAACATAAACACTGGCACGGTTCATCGACCATCTTTTTGTAAGAGCCGCCGGTAATGTATAAACCAGTTGTATATTTTTCAACCGGATATAGCTTCCGTCAACCACGAGGCGATCAGCTGTAGCAGTATTTGTCAGACTCAGCTTGGTTGGCCTTGGAAATCTTGCATTGCGGTTTTCGGGTGTCCAGTAATTGTTGGTGATGATGGTGTGGGTGAAACCTTCATAGTTACCTTGTTCAGCCAATGCCCCTGAGATCCTTGTATTTACTTCCGCGGCGCCCTGGAAAAACAGGTTCAGATCGAAGTTTTTGTATCCGACTGTTATATTGGTACCAAAGGTGTATTTTGGAAACGAGTAACCGATGTTTGTCATGTCTGCAGCATTGATGATACCATCGGAATTCAGATCAACATATTTTACATCACCTGGTTTTGTTCCGGCTGCAAGCGTTGGATATTTCTGTATCTCTTCTTCGGTCTGGAATAGCCCTGCTGTTTTATAACCCCATTGAGTGTTTATAGGTAGCCCTTCGGCAATAATAAATCTCGGATCGATATCGCTACCGCTGATATAAGGACCGGTACCTGCAAGGTTTAACACATTGTTTTCATTGATTGAAAAATTAGCTGAGATATCATATCGGATCTTTGCCTGCCTTTCGCTGCGGTATCCTGCCTGTAATTCGATACCCTTATTTTCAACAATCCCGGCATTTTGAGGAGGAGCTATTAATCCGATCACAGCAGGTATTGGTAAATTAAGGAGAATACCTTCTGTTTGTTTGTCATAATAGTCGAAGGAAGCGGTGAGGCGGCCATTCAAAAACTGTGCATCAAAGCCAAAATCTGTTTGAATGGTTGTTTCCCAGGTGATGTCTTTATTTGCAAGATTCACGGGACGATAACCATTTACAGGAAGGCCACCAAACGTGTATGAGGTTTGACTCAGTGATTCGAAATAACTGTATAGTCCAACTGTTTGATTACCGGTTTTACCCCATGAGCCGCGGATTTTGAATTCATTAACGATATCACTGATACCGGCCCAGAATTTTTCCTGTGATAGTCTCCATCCTGCAGAAAACGAAGGGAAAAAGCTGTATTGATTTTCACCGGTGAATCTTGAGGATCCATCGTATCGTGCACTGGCTTCAAACAAATATTTGTCATCATAAGCATAGTTGACACGACCGAAAAATGATCTCAAACCAAATGCTGCCTGGTTGCCACTGTTATTACGTGTACCATCGTTAGCGCCCTGGCTGAGAGACTGTATATCATTATTGTAGAATCGCTCGCGGTAGGCTGATAATGTATCAGAAATATTATCGATTTCAGAATACCCAAGCAATCCTTTCACATCATGTTTTCCGAAATTGTTTTCATAGGTGAGTAGGTTGTTCCAGGTAAATTCGCGGATATACTGACGTGCTTCGGTTAAACTGTTAATCGCAACGGTCCGGGAGATGTTTGTGTTTTTGTCTGTGTTTGTATATGCGTTCGTAAAACTCTTTTGTCTTGCACTGATAATCCGCGCTCCGAACTGTGATGAAAGTTTCAATCCTTTTACAATTCCCCATTCACCTTTAAGATTACCGATCAGGTTGTCTGTTACTATTGTGGAAGAGCCGGATTTTTCTGCAAACATCAGGGGATTATTACCTTGTTGACTTAATCCATAGGTGCCGTCCGCGTATTTCGGTACAGCCCAGAGTGAGCCGTGGAGCATTGTATTGAAAACGTCTGCTATCGGTACAGTTGAATTGTTGTAACGATAGTTAGCATCAGCACTAACCTTGATTGTTTTTGTAACGTTGTAATCGGTGTTCACGCGGAATTCGCGGATACCTGCATCGAAGCCGGGCGCAATCCCTTCCTGGTCCATGTATCTCACGCTCATTCTGCCGCGAAAATTTTCACCACCACCGCTTACAGCAAGGGTGTGACTGTGTTGAGGAGCTGGCTTAAGGATCTCATCGAACCAGACATTGTGCATCGGGTATTTTTCACGGTCGGTTGTGGTGATATAGGTCTGGATGGATTGTTCAGAGAACCTTGCCGGTACTGTTGCACCCACGTTTGTGTAGGCAGCGACCTGCAAGCGCATATATGATTCGAGGTCCATCATTTCCGGTTTGTTGATAGCGTTCTGGATGGCATAATAACCGTTGTAATCCACCGCTACTTTGCCTGCTTTTGCTCTTTTTGTTGTTATGAGCAGAACGCCATTGGCTGCACGTGAACCGTAGATGGCGGTTGAAGATGCGTCTTTTAGGATAGACATGGTTTCGATATCCTCGGGATTCACATCGGTTAGTCTTTGTTCGATACCATCAATGATTACGAGTGGGTCATTGGCGCCGATGGTAGTGATACCGCGTACGCGCACTGTTGCACTGGACCGGCCGGGGGCACCACCGTTATCTAGTACGGTAACACCGGGTGCGAGGCCCTGCAATGCCTGTTGGGCATTGGACACTGGCCGGCGGGTGAGTTCGGCTCCTTTAATATCTGAGACTGCGCTGGTAAGGCTGGTTCGCTTTTGCGTACCATAACCTACCACCACAACTTCCCCGAGATTGGTGTTTGCCTGGTTAAGGGTGACTATAAGGTTTACCTGACCCCTTACCGGTAACTCAGTACTTTCATACCCTACATAACTGAAGATCAGCACTGCAGATGAGTCTTTCACGTTGATGGTAAAGTTGCCGGAGTCGTCTGTACTTGTCGAAGTAACTCTTCCTTTTTCTGAAACGGTGACTCCTGCTATGGGAGCTCCTTTGTTGTCGGTGACTTTGCCGGTAATTGGCGTTGCGAGGTTTGTGACATGAGCGGTTGCTTGTAGCAGCAGTGTGAGGAAAAGCAGCGTAATCGGCAGCTTCTTCCGGAAGGCAGCAGGCATTTGGTTGTACATTTAAGAATTAAGAAATGACCAGCTATAACAATCCGGCAGAAATTGCTGCGATGATGTCAGAGCCAACCGTTTAGTCTATCGATTTGGTGGGGTAAAGATAAAGGACAGATACAGGTATACGGTAATTTAACGAAATTTTTTTTCAAAACATCTGGAAGTAAGCGTGCAATCGATTGTGCAAAGGCGATTGGGGATCGCGATTTTGCCATTGCGGTTTTGCACATTTGATTGTGCACATGTAATTGCGCAGGTACGATTTACAAGTACGATTTTTCTATTGAGGTTTTACTATTACGATTTACTATTACGATTTTACAATTGAGATTTTGCTATTACGATTTACTATTACGATTTTACAATTGAGATTTACTATTACAATTTTACTATTGAGTTTTTATTATTGAGATTTTACAATTACAATTTTACCAATGCGATTGTGAAAATGCGATTGTGTAAATGCAATTGTGAAAGTGTGGGCATACATGTACGGGTATGCCCGTACTGGTATCCAACTGCATCATACATTATTCATGCAGGTGTAATCAAACGGAAAAGCCTCTACTTGTGTAGGAGCTTCTGCAATAGTTGCTATTGAATCTGGTGTTGTGTTATCTGAATATTTATGGCGCTAATCGGGAAGATGAATCATTGGATGAAAAATACCTGGAGAAAAGGATCATTCGAAGATCGGACCTTCGATAAACCCAGGATTCGATGAGCTACTGATTCGATCAAAGATAATTCGATCAAAGACCATTCGAAGAAGGCTGATTCCATTAAAGACGATTCGATCAAAGAACATTCGATGAAAGCTGATTCCATTAAAGACGATTCAATCAAATACAATTCGATGTTCAGATTCGATCAAATTTGATTCGATATTCAGATGATTCGATGTTCAGATGATTCGATGAACGGGTAATTGGATGAACGAATCATTGCATAAACCGGCTATTCGATGAACGAATCCTTCGACCAGAAGCATTAGATTAGGATGCAAGCTTATGCCCGCCATCGATTCTTTGATGCTGTAATTTTTTTATTACCGGATCGGAATGGGTATACCCTTCGGGGTGGCATGAATTCATGGCCCTGACCATTTCATCTGGTTCCCGGGATGAGTTACTCAATCTTTCCCAGGTATCGGCGTAAACGAGCTTTATCAGTTGTAAAGCAAGTTGTCTTGATTGGTTAGAAAACTGGTTCATGGTGTTTGTTTGATAAGGTTAAACAGTTGTACAAAATTACCCTCCGGGAACCTTCAGGATAATACCCGAAGTCGTTGCAGGCGACCCCTATTTTGGTGATCCTGGAAGGTTGTTTTTTGATCGCAAGGGAAACAGTGTTCTATTTGACAACTATGAAAGCTTGTCCCCTTATCCGACCATAACTTTTCTTAGAAAACATCGGGCACCGTTTGCAAGATTAAGACGATTATTTCCCTTAGAAAAGCGCTCCTGTAGTGAGTTGAGCAAAACGATGGAGGGATTGAGGAAAATCTATAATATTAAATTTTCGCTCCCCGAGTTCAATAATAACCTGGATATGAATTAACCTGGATTCCCATCAAATGGGTTCTCATTCAAATGGGTTTCCCATTCACATGGATACCTTGCATTACAATATCTTCCTGACTTAATCGACTAGCTAGAATAACTTACCATTATGGCGCGAAAAAGTGTACGAATTCTCAAACGCATCCTGATAGTATTCTTCTCTATCATCATGTTATTTATTATTGCCACTTTTTTTTATATGCGGCAGGATAAGTTTGGTCAATTGGCCGAAGGCAACCGGTTGGAAAGAATTAAAAAATCGCCCAATTACCACGATGGTAAATTTCAAAACATTCATCATACACCGCAGATAACCGAGGGCTATAGTTATACAGAGGTGCTGTATGAATTTATATTCAAACACACTAAAAGGCGGAAGCCGGATGATAAGATTCCCTCCATGAAAACGGATCTGTTGCATTTGTCGCCAGACCAGGATATACTAGTCTGGTTTGGGCATTCATCTTATTTCATCCAGCTGGATGGAAAGCGGATACTGGCCGACCCGGTTTTTAGTGGAGATGCTTCGCCGGTACCTGGGGCTAACAAGGCTTTTGCCGGAACAGATCGTTATACGACGGATGATTTACCTCCCATCGATTATATCTTTATTTCCCATGACCATTATGATCATGTTGATTATACCACTTTGTTGAAGCTGATTTCAAAAACCGGTAAGATTTTTTGCGGCCTTGGTGTGGGTGCCCACCTGGAACTCTGGGGATTCAGGCCAGAACAGGTCATTGAATCGGATTGGAATGAAGAGATCAGGCTGGATAGCGGTTTTGTTGTCCATACAACGCCGGCAAGACATTTTTCCGGCCGTGGTCTTTCGGCCAATAAATCGCTTTGGCTATCCTATGTTTTGGCTTCTCGGACGATGAAGATTTATATCGGTGGAGACAGCGGTTATGATACTCATTTTGCAGACATTGGTAAGAAGTTTGGGCCGATCGACCTTGCCGTCCTGGAGAACGGTCAATACGATATCAAATGGAGATACATTCATTTATTGCCCGGGGAGGTGATAAAAGCTGCAAAAGACCTGAAAGCGAAGCGATTGTTTCCTGTGCATTCATCCAAATTTGCGATGGCCAATCATGCCTGGGATGAACCTTTGATTAAAGTGTCGGAGCTAAACAAGCAATCAAATATCCCGCTGGTTACACCAATTATTGGTGAGTTGGTAAATCTGAAGGATAGCACCCAGGTTTTCAGCCAGTGGTGGGTTGGCATAAAATGATGATCCACCCCTTTGTGCATTGATTTTGAAATGATTGACATCAGCTTCTTTATTTTTGGCATTGCACGATCCAGACTTAGAACATTTTAGACCTTCCATGGTTAGAACATATTAAACCTTCAATGCTTAGAACATTTTAGACCTTGCCTTTAAACTTTTATCCAGCAAAATTCTGTCTGATTCATCTTCTATTCCAAGGAGTAGCAGATCCCTTTCCATTCCAAGCATATACATTACCCGAATATAGGCGCCGATAGAAACGCCCGGGCTGCCTTTTTCAATCCCCTGGAGCGTTGAGCGCGCAACCCCGGCGTTATTAGAGAGCTTTGTCTCAGTTATCATGCGAAGCTTTCTGCGAAATCTGATCCTTTCCCCCAATGCAATCAGGATTTCCTTAGTGGTTGGTGCAACATGAATCTGGCTGTTTTTCAAAATGACCGTTATTTCAGCCAAAAGTATGGGAGATTGACTGGAATAGCGGTCATTTTGAAAACCCCTGATTTGCAGGGTATCGTCGATCCCTACCGGGCCTGAATTAGTGGGGAAAATACAAGTCACTGATGTCAAAAAAACTATTTAAGGTGTTGAAAAAGCGGTGAAAAGAAGGCCCAAATTAGTTGCCTAAAAGTTCAAAAAAATGACTGTCCTCCACTTATCGAACCCTATTGTTGAAATCCCTGTTCCCGGCTAATTAAAGGCAATCAGACAGGCCGGATCTAACCAAATTTTCCGCCTGACTTGCAAATACGACAAAAAAGTAGTTTTTTGATGAAGGAATTACAAATCCAAACCAACCCCTATGCCCAAAACCAAACTTCTTGCGTTGACTCTGCTTTGTGCAGTCTCAATCAATCCTCAACAAGGCAGCGCTCAAACATCCAGCGCAAAACAAACGAGCCTGAGTCAAACATCCAGCACAAAACAAACGAGCCTGAATCAAAAAAGTGTTAAACAAACCAAGACCAGTCAGTCAGGCTTGAGTCAAACGAGTGCTAAAAAAACAAGCACCAATCAAACAAGTATAAAGCAAACAAGCGTAAAACCTACAAACACAGCACAAACCAGTGCAAAACCAACTAGTAGCGCAAAATCAACTAGTGCCAAATTAGCAAGCATTCAACCGTCAAGCACTAAACCATCAAACACTAGCTCAACAAACAATAAACCATCAAACACTAGCTCAACTGGCACTAAACCGTCAAGCAATAGCTCAATAAGTACTAAACCGTCAAACACTAGCTCAACTAGCACTAAACCGTCAAGCACTAGCTTAACAGATAGTAAATCTGTTAGCGCTGCGCCAGCAAAAGCAGCTCCTGCCGGCACAAACCAGGTCACTGCAAATACATCCACGGCGAAATCATCGACAGCTGCGGTAACCAACTTGAAATCTACACCTTCAAATCAAACCATAGCCAGGTTAGAGGAATCATCTGCCAATACCGCGGTAAGCCTGTTAAAAGAAAAACAAGCTGTTACTGCAGTACCACGTGAGATAACCCTACCCTATTCGCCAAAGTTGATTGATGTAACGGATCAGACAATCCGTTTGGGTGGAGGAAAAAAAGAAGAACTGATGTTTGGTTTTGCTGCAGGTGATAAAATTATCTTCAACTTCCTGGAAGAAAATGGCAAGGATGTCAAGGAAATTGAGATCATAGAATATCCGACCCTTTCAAGATTTTCAGACTATAAAACGGCGAGTGTAAAAAATAAAGAGATAATAGTTAGCCAGCAAGGGGTGTTCATTTTCAGGTTGAAGAACTCATCCCTGGCCAAACGGATCTGCAAATTAAAAATTCAACGTGTTCCAGCATCTGCAGCAACAGAAAGATTCAATTCATCTGTTAGCTGGATCAACAAACAGGATACAGTCTGGCAATCATATACCACCGATGTCGTGATAGGTTATGATACCTCCTATATTGCCAGAACAAAGAGAGTATTGGTGAGATCGGAAGTTGAAGAGCAATTGATTTCTGACGAGATTCAAAAAATCAACTCTCAACAAAAGATTGAAAACAGGACCAGCGTGGTGGTTTCGCTACCAATAAACAATCGTACACTTTATAAAACAACAAGAGTTGTAAGCTGGGCATATTGGGTGGGCGTTGGACCCGAAGCAACCCGTGCCTGGCAGCAAAACCAGCGCACAGTTCGTACCCAGAATATGGACTATTACACACCATTGGGTGCTTATGCTAATAACAATCTTACTTATCTCGCTTTACCAAAAACCGGCCAACAGATTAATTATTTTATTGCAGACCAGGCAAACCGAGACCTGTTTATGCAAAAACAACCGTTCCGTTATATTGATGATGGGAAAGGGTTTGGTGGTTATCGGAAATTCACAACCGCTGATCAGTGCCAGGGATCTTATTATATCTGTTTTGAAAATCTGAACCTGCTGGGTTATGCTGATGTTACTATAAAAGTGATCGCACTCGTTGAAAAATCTTATTTCGAAGATCAGGCTTATGAAGAACAGGTTATAACTCCCATAACTGAAAAACAAATCAAACAACAACCTTATATCAGGAATACAAATTTGCCGGTTACGGGGATGTAATGATAGATATGCATCTAACCTTAATACATGATGCTATTAGATGTGATTTTTACTGGCAATCAACCACCTCGTGTTTTGATCCGTTGAAATTATCTGTTTTGGTTGTTTCAGGTTTAGGATCATTACGATAATAAAGATGTATCCAATGATGGTAACAACAAAATAAGTAGCCAGGGATTTCCTGTTGCCCTTTCTTTTAACCAAGTGATAAAAGCCTGATGAAATAAGTATTAAAGCTCCAAAATAATAATATCCAACGTCGTAAATGATAAATAGAATAAGCAGCGGTAGATGGAGTATATACCAGGTAACCAGTAGCATCTCCATATGATTGTTTGCGAAAAATCGTTGAATCGACCTGGCCATATGTTCAATTTGGTGATTTGTCGATGTTACTGTAGGAAATGGTAACAATACTTAAAAATAAACCCAGGCATTTTGAAAGCCTTTGGCAGAATAGGACATCTTCATTTTGTTAATGACACAACGCCGGCTCCATCTTTGTTAATGACAAATCCCAGGCTTCATCTTTGTTAATGATATAACCCTGCTCCTATCGGCGCGACAGCCAGAACGATCATATCGTTACTAGTCGCGTATAAATTTGCTGGAGCAGCCTTCAATACATCTTGAGGGTTCAAGCGGAATTAAATGCAACTGGTTGTTGGCATCGGACAGGGTGTAACCCATGATCACATAACCAACTTCATTGGGAGCCGGAGAGATTTTGACCCGGTCCTTGTCAAGCAATTCATACCGGGTGCCTTCTTTCTGAAAACTGGCTGAACCAGAGAAACCGCCATCTTTTTTAAACTCAATTGTTTGACCTCCAGGAACTACCGCGTTCCAGGTACCGGCCCCCCCGGTAGATATAAATTCTTCAACGTATTTCCATTTACCGGTCAGGGGTGATTTTTCATCCCCACACTTGCCGGGATGCAATTTATCACAAGCCATAAGACCCGATATCAGCAGGAGAACACCAGCAAGTCGTTTCATAACAATGGTTTGATATATGACATACATACCAGGCAATTCGTTGTCCACGAAAACTATCTTTTTAAAAGGCAAACAATATCACCCTGATAACAATATCACCCTGATAACAATATCACCATAATAACAATATCACCCTGGTAACCTTCCGAAACTGCTTTTCAGTTGCCTTTTTCTTTTCCCGGTTACAGGTTAATTTAGAAAGAATCTTATGACCCGCCTGTTAATTATTCTTAACAAACAATTTCAATTAAATCATAGGCAGTAAATTCATAACACACTCCACAACCTGCCTATGTATCTAAAATTTACTTTTTTCATTTTCGCAGCCTTTCTCACATTAAATAATTGCCTGGCGCAAACAATCAAGGTCACTGTTGTAAAAGGACGTGCCATCAATGCACTATCAGGTGAAGCGGTTAGTTATGCCACAATCAGCAATCCCCGTCTTGGCATCAACACTATGAGCAATGAAAAAGGTGATTTCCTGCTGAAAATTCCTGTCACCGCCTCCAGCGACAGCCTGTTGATTTCGCATGTCGGTTTCCAGCCCGTGATCATACAACAAAACGGCAGCTTTATGATCATCAAACTTCAACCGAAAACAATGGAGTTACAGGAGGTTGTTGTAAAAGTGCCTGATGCGCTTGCCCTGGTGAAAAAAGCCATTGAAAAGATCCCCGACAACTATGCCAACAGGCCTTATCTGATGCATGGTTTTTATCGACTCACCGGCACTGAAGAAAAACGGATCGTTCAGATGTCTGAAGCCGCATTCCAGATTTACAATGCCAACTATGCGCGAAAAAACAAACAGGTCAAATTAATCAACGCCCGGGTCGACAAGGACCTGACTGCATTTAACGGCAATGATGATTTTCATTTTGGAACTTCGCCAAAAGGCCTGCTCGATATAGATATCGTAAGCAATGCAAATGCAACGGACATCATCCATGAAAATGGTATCAAACAATACCAATTCACTTATAAGGGCATAACTCAATACAATGGAGTGGAAGCTCATGTTGTCTTTTTCGATCAGAAAGATGGCATCCGTAAATCTTTGAACCAGGGCAGGATGATTATTGACGCACAAAGCCTGGCTTTTCTCGAGTTTTCATTCAGGCTAAGTCCTAAAGGGATCAAATACTGGAGCTTCCCGGGCGCTCCGAAGCTGCTCATGAAACTGGCAAGACTACGCATTGACATGTTGCAGGACAGTTTCAAGGTGACTTATCAAAAATATGGCGACAAATATTACCTGGGCCATGTACAGGAGACCACACTCTGGCATATAATGGGAGGTAAGGAACATTTCGAACTTGACCCGTTAAGAATGAAATACAATTACCTGGTTACAAAAATTGATACTTCAGGTGCTATGCCTTTCGAAAGTGAAGAATTGATGCGACCGACCCGCTTCATGGAAATGACGGTTCGCAAAAATATCAGCGATAGCATTGATCCTTTCTGGGATGAATATAACCTGATCCTTCCCGAGTTTGATGTTGATTCAGCTGCGCTTATAATTCATCAAAATAATGAAACGCTGAATTTCAAAGCGGAATTGGAAAAGCGACTTCTAAAAATCAAAGGAGATAGAAGGGTTCGTATTGATTCGATTCTTGGTTATTATCATAGAATGAACCGCTTCAACGGATCTGCATTGGTTGAATACGATGGGAAAATCCTATATTCAAAATCATTTGGCCCGGCAGATAAAGAAAAGAACATTCAAAATAATGTGAATACACAGTTCCGGATCGGGTCCGCGACCAAATCATTCACTGCGATGTTGATCATGCAACTGGCAGATGAAAAGAAACTCCAGGTAACCGATTCGGTAGGCAAATTTTTGCCGGGTTATATTCATGGTCATTTATCCATTGAGCAATTACTCACCCATCAATCCGGAATTCCCAACTACACAAATAATGAAGATTACCTGGCAAAGATTATTCTTAATAAGTATACAACTCCTGAATTAGTAAAATTATTTTGCAGCGATTCACTTGAATTTGTGCCAGGCACTGTTTTCAATTATTCGAATTCAGGCTATGTGGTATTGGCAGCGATCATTGAAAAAATCACGGGATTAACTTATGCGAAGGCATTGCATGACAAGATCTTTGTGCTGGCAGGCATGAAGTCAAGTTTTTTTGGATTAACAGAACATGGCAGTCAGATTTCTTCAGGCACATCAGCTTCAATATCATCTTCTGATTCATTATCATCTTCTGATTCACTAGCATCTTCTGATTCACTAGCAACTTTTGATTCACTAGCATCTTCTGATTCACTAGCAACTTTTGATTCGCTAGCATCTTCTGATTCACTAGCAACTTTTGATTCGCTAGCATCTTCTGATTCACTATCATCTTCAGCATTATCGCAAATGGCAATTGGCTATGTTAATGAAGAGCCTGAGATCAGCTTCCCGATTGAAAACATAACCGGTGCTGGTGGTATCAGTTCAACAACAGGCGATCTGTTATTATATAATCGCGCAATCTCGGCTGGCATTTTAGTTTCTCCTGAAGCCAGGAAATCAATTTTTCAACCGCGGGTTAACTGGAAAGAGTGGGATGCAGATTACGGTTATGGATGGATGTTAGATCGCGGAGTCTTCGATGCGGGCACCAGGCACGAGATCCAATATCATCCTGGTACCGAGCCTGGGTTTTATGCAATGATGATCCGGCAGCCTGACAAAAAGATTACCATCATTCTTTTAAATAACAAAGGCGATTTTCCCAGGTTTGATATCGCCGATCTGATTTTAAATGAACTGAATAGATGAGCTAACAATTGCGTTATGGGTAGAACCTAATAAGGCAATTTTCAAGATTTACAATTGCGGGGCACAACCGGCTCCCCGATGGTATCTTATTTTACACTTTTTGAAAATGACCGCTATTTCAGTCATTGCAGCCAGACTTTGACTGAAATAGCGGTCATTTTAAAATTTACGTTTTTAAGATACCCTCGTGGTCGTTCCAAACGGTCGTACCAACGGGCAAAAAGAACAACACTATCCGCGCAGAATCATTGGTAGAATCCATTTACAAATTACACAAAACAAAACAGTCATTTAAGCAGCAGAGTAAATGCTGGAATTCTGCTGGTGCTTTATTCAATTGACTTGATCCATTTCCTTGCTTTATTAATTTCCGGACGCTATTGCAAATTAACCTGGATTACCGTGTCATATAAATCGAGTTTTAGGTTTACCGTTTTAATGGACAGTCCTTCGGCATTTTGATTATATTCCAACCTGCTGCCCCCCTTTAAGAGTTGAACACCGCCTACCTTTTCGTTCAATCCAGGTATTAAGATCTCTGCGCTCTCCGGTTGTTTAAGAATATGAATGAACAAGGTTTTATCTTTTTTGGTAATTACTCCCCAGGGCTGTGGTGCAATAAGATTCCCCCTGGTACCATAAATGCTAACACCATTACTGGCCATCCAACGACCGACTGCCGCTAATGTATCTGTAAATTCGGTTTGTATTTTGCCATTAGGCATGGGCCCTACATTCAACAGGAAATTCGAGTTCCTGCCTGCAGCGTTCACTATGTAATGAATGATCGTCTTTACACTTTTATAGCTGGTATCTTTTATGTTGAACCCCCAGCTCCCGTTAATGGTTTCGCAGGTTTCAAGGGGAAGGTTACCAACCTTCGAAGTAGCACTGAAACCACCTTTGTTCTCACCAGGTAAATCCTTTTCATACATCTGGAAATCTTCTCCTGCGAAAGGTGTAAGATGGTGATTATTGCCAACTAATATTTTGGGATTTAGTTTGTGAATAAGGGTATAAATCTCATCATAATGCCAGTTAGCAGTTTTCCTTTCCCAATGCCCATCGAACCAAATGCCCCTGATATTCGGATAATTTGTAATCAGTTCGGTCAACTGTGTTTTCATGAAATTGATATAACTATTCCAGTCCGTGTTCTGAGGAGCTCCATTGACTATGGATTTTCCAAATCCATAATCTTCCCGGCCCCAGTCTAACAACGAATAGTAAAGATTTAATTCTATTCCCTCTTTCAAACACTCCCTGGCCAGTTCTTTTATCGGATCGTTTTTGTATGGTGTGGCATCAATAATATTATATGGTGAGGCTTTAGTGCGAAACATACTGAATCCATCATGATGACGAGAAGTGATGGTGATATATTTCATGCCTGCAGCCTTTGCCATCTTTACCCAATCTTTTGCTTTAAATTGTTCAGGCTTGAAAAAATCTGCAAGCTTTTTATAATTCTTATATGGGATTTTTTGCTGGTGCATCACCCATTCGCCATTCCCCATAATACTGTAAATGCCCCAATGGATAAATAGGCCAAACTTGTTATCCTGGAATGTTTCTCTCTGTGCAAGATTTTCCTGGGACGGAGTGTAACCGGACAAATATCCGGGCTGTGTTTGTGCCACTGATGAACCAACATAACAGTAGACAAGAAAGGACAGAAGGTATTTTTTCATTTTCTTATTTTGATGCGCTTGAACATTAAATATAAGACTCCGGAGTTTAAAAAATGGCCAGGCGGATAATTAGGCAGAATATCATTTAACAGAATATCATTTAACAGAATATCATTTAATTTTGCAGCCGTCTAATATGCAGCCGTCTAATATGCAGCCGTCTAATATGCGGTCGACTAATATGCGGTCGACTAATATGCGGTCGCCTAATTATTCAGAAAAGATGTCAATATAACTTTTGTGGGAATAAGTTTTTGCCATAGCGGCTGTTTCATCTAATTGATGAAGAATCCCAAGGTCAATGAAGCGTTCGATAGACAGGTTTTGGAAATGACCGCTATTTCAGTCAAAGTCTGGTCAAAATGACTGAAATAGCGGTCATTTTGAAAATCGTGTATTTAAAGAGTTCCCCGGTCACCAGATCGCTGGTCAATTTGATCAGAATACCGTCGCATTTGAGACAAAAATGTAAAGGCCATCATCGCGAATGTAAAGTCCATCATCGCGGCTTTATTTTTTATCATATGTGTAAATATTTGGAAAAAAACAAGCGCATTTTGCCTGCCCGAAACTTGCAAAATCCTGAAAGAATTGCTTTTTTTACACTGTACCAACACCTATTTAACCTATGTCGAAGACCGTAATTATTGCGCCGGCAAACCTGGTGCTCCAGCCGAAAACAATTTCGCTTCCAACAAATTCAGCTTCCCCCTACCGCAAAACAATTGTCCTTGTTCCACTACCTGTCCGAACTTGGCGCTGATAGTTCATTGCCCCTTAAGTCAAGAGCCCCGAGCGGACAAAGATGATGCGCAAACTAATCAACAGGAAAATTGCTGAGATTAAATAATACCTGTTGAGCTTTTTTCCCGTCGCGTTACCCTAGAGACGCTGGGGCAATTTTCGTTCTTCAACAATTTTTTCACGAACCAATGCGATCTTTTTTGCTTTGAAATAAGGGATAAACGCACTCAATAAAATAACTACTGAAATACTACCGACAACAACACCACCTTTTGAAGTCACAAGACTGAGAATAAACATCAATAAAGCAATAAACAACAATGAAAATGAAATCACATTCAATCCAAACTTGTTTTGCTTTTTTATTTCATAAGCCTCTTCATTCGTAACCGCCAGGGCCTGCTCTTTACGCGTCTTACGCATTTGCTGATAAGCAAGATATTCTTCGCTGATCAGCCCTTTGTTTCGCGCATACAATTCATAAGCAGCCAGCATCAGGGCAGGCAGCAGCACACCAACCAACATCTCCTGCGCACGGCTTAGTTTCAAGCCGGTTACCAATGGCAATATAATTTTAAACAAGAGGTTAACCGATAGGCTCACCACTGTGATAATAATAGTTGCCCTGCCATTCAAACGTTTCGAAAACAATGCCCAGATGGGGGGCGCGAGAAGGGGGCCTCCCGTAATGGCACCAATACTTAAAGTAAGTTCAACAATACCTCCTATATATGGAACCATCAGCCCGATGATGATCATACCAAATCCAAACAACCAGCTTGAAATACGCGCCACCTGCATCAGCTTTTTATCGGAAGCATTTGGATTATAAGTGCCTTTATAAATATCATTTGTGAAAACTGCTGATACCACATTAAGCGCGGTATTCGCTGAAGCAGAAGTTGAAAAATACATGCCTGTCAACATCAATCCCATCAGCCCGGCAGGCAACACCTGCTTGCAAACCATCAAATAGGCATTTTCGGTTTCGAGTCCAACCAAACCAGGATTGATAGATTGATAAACCATCGGCGGAATCATCCATAATACCGGGCTCACGATGTACAGACCAGCAAAAAGGAAAGCTACTTTTGAGGCAGACTTCGGGGTATCTACGCTGGTATATCGTTGCACAAAGGTCCAGTTACCACCGATATAAAAGATATGATACATGGCAAATGCAAGCATAAAAGCCCAGGTATATTCACCATTGAATACATTGAAGAAATCATCAGGCACCTTTGCAAGAAACTGATCTACACCTCCCGCTTCTTTAAATACCAAAGGTATAATGATAAACACGGCAGCAGTCAGGATTACAAATTGTAATATGTCAGTAACCATCACTGCCCATAGACCACCCACTGCTGTATAAGCAATCATACAAATACCAAGTACCAATGTCGTGGGCATAAGTGGAAAATCCAGCGAAGAACTTACTAACCTTGAAACAGAATACAAAACCGAACCCTTGATAAACAGCGACACAAACATAAAAATGTAGATGAAACTTTTCTGCACTTTCTCTCCCAGCCTTTCTTTAATGAATTCGGCAGCAGTGAGATTGCCGGTCGCTTTCCATTTTGGTGCGATGAGGAAACCTACTATGATACCGGCTATACACATGGTCCATTGAATCGTGATGGCCACCCAGCCATATTTATAAGCGATAGAACCCCAGGCCACAAAAGTACCTGCTGAAAAAAAGCTCATGAATAAGGAAAGACCACCGATAAACCAGGGCACAGCTTCGCCTCCGGCAAAAAATGATTTCAGGTTTCTACCGGTTCGGGAAAACTGGAAACCGATTATCATGATAAAAACAGAAAAAATTACAATTACGTAGGTATCTATTGCTGGATTCATTAGTTGAGTTGATGTCTTTTTTCAATGAAAATAATTTCAGCGAATTGTTGAATCATGGTTTATGCTATTAGCGAATTGTTGAATCAGCGATCACGCTATTAACGAATTGTTGAATCAGAGTTCACGCTATTAGCGAGTTGTTGAATCAGAGTTCACGCTATTAGCGAGTTGTTGAATCTGGATTCTTGCTATTATGAACGTCCTTACTATTATGAACGTCTTAAGGAGAACTAAAATCTGACCTTAAGACTTGCCGTATCGAATTACCTTCCTAGTAGCACCTGATTTCAAACAACGCAGCCGGGATATTCTCAGACGGAGCTTCCATATATAATGACAGCTTTTTTAAAGCAACAGGTTTTTCCAGGTTGATAATGTTCCTGGTTTGATAGTTACCTTCCTTGCTGAATATAACATTCCCGTTTTCATCTTCCAACCGATAATTCCTGACACAAAAAGGCATTATATTTTCAGGATGAGTCATCAGTACTGATTCCATCGGGTGATCAAAATCAGTATCGAAACTCAATACAACCTGGCTGATCGTTGTGTTCTCTTTCCACTCAAGCGTTATCCTTGGGTCTTTATCGGAAAAATCTGCCACCCAGGCATTGGGCAGATTGGTTGGGCGTGTAATTCCATTCCGAATATTTTCAACTTCAAAAACATTGATCGGTTTCAAAAACTTCAAGGCAAGGTTTTCACCCGCCGGTCGGCGTTTAGGGCACCAGAATTCAAAGGCGTCGATCCCGATATCTTCCGTCGGCTCCTGTTTTCCAAAATTAGAAACCGCGGCATTAATACCGTTGAAAAGCGATAAAACACCCGTTACCCTATTACGCGAGCGGCATACCTTCACTGCGGGATTTTTCATCAGGCACAGGTAAAAATAACCATCTTCATCAAAGTGATGATCAAAGTTTAACCGAACGCAGTTACGCCCATTGTGTAAACCGATGGTCAACCTTTCGATTATATTTTCCGGTGTATGATTGAACTGGT
This sequence comes from Flavitalea sp., assembly GCF_035489435.1. Lineage (NCBI taxonomy): Bacteria > Pseudomonadati > Bacteroidota > Chitinophagia > Chitinophagales > Chitinophagaceae > Flavitalea > Flavitalea sp. The sequence continues at coordinate 6,445 of NZ_DATHKG010000089.1, read as the reverse complement.
TGTGGCTTCTCCTCAGTTGAACTTCGAGATTAGTTGCTGTGTCGCAGTATGCATGTAAAACAAGTTCCGGGACATGTCCAATGCGCAACGGAATCATTTGCATCATGGATTCATTAATTGCAACCTGCGGACCATTTTCCGGAAGCTCGTGAAGAATAAGAGCAGAGCTGGCAGTGATCTTTGCCTGCTGAACAAGATCTTTTGCAGGAAACTGTTGAGTATCTGCAGCGTTGCTGTTAGACTTGCCATTGCCGTTTTCGGCAGCAGCGTTGCTGTTAGACTTGCTATTGCCGTTTTCGATATGTATCCCCGGTATAAAATGACCATTGGCCAAGAGCCGGCTTTGGAGCTCTTTCATACGCACTTCGTCAACAAGTTCCTTTGGCAAGAGTTTTCGCTCTGTACAAAATGCAGCGGCCTGTCCAACAGTCTGACCGGTATACGCACTTGTACCCATTACGCGGGTTGAACCAAAGGCGATATGTGTGGCACTAATGATACGACCGGCTATAAACAGGTTATCAATATTGCGGGAATACAAACAACGGTAAGGTATCTGGTAAATGCCCTTCACATGCCACTGGTTGCAACCTGGCTTTTCGCTGAACACACCATCCGCGGGATGCAGATCGATGCTCCAGCCACCGAAGGCCACCGCATCATCAAACTGTTTTTGTTCAACAATATCCTGTTGCTTTAATATATAATCACCTTCGAAACGGCGGCTCTCCCTTTTGCCGGGTATAGTTCCAACCCATTCCAGGGTAAGGTTTGCTGCTTCAGGAAATCCACCTGAATTTTTTATATAGTTCCAGACCCCATAAACAACTTTCCAGAGCTCCCATTTTATTTCTTCGGTTTGATGCACAGTATCCAACCGGCCTCCATACTCTAACCACCAAAGCCGGCACCCATATTCCTTAGCATTGAAACTGCGGTAGCGGGGGATCTTACTGATATCAGTAAGCGCAAAAGATGGCGGCACAAATTTCACAGGCACGCCTGTATCTTTTGAATAGAAATAAATCGAATGCCCAAGCAGCTCGCCATATTCTTTGGTCGGCGCAAACTTCTCACCAAATTCTTCTTTGCCTTCTGCTCCCATTCTAAACGCTGCACCAGCCAGGAATCCAACGATACCATCACCCGAAGTATCACAAAACAAAGGCGCTTTCAATTCAAACTCATTCTGGCCCTGGCTACAGAACGCCCTTACCGAACTGATGGTTTGTTCATCTTTTTTATCAACCTGGTAAACAGCTGTGTTTAACAGCAATGTGATATTTGGTTCAGATACGACCTTGTCAAGCAAAACCGTATCAAAAATGATTGCGTTTCCTTCGGGATTGCGATAAGTATTTTCAACCAGGATCTCATCTATCACACCACCTTCTCTCGCCCAACGATTGTTATTACCCATATGCGAAGTTGCACCCAGCACCCAAAGCCTCACCTCGCTCGACGAGTTACCGCCAAGTACGGGTCTGTCCTGCACCAGTATCACTTTTGTACCGGCACGCGCCGCTGTTATTGCACAACAAACCCCTGAAAGGCCGCCGCCAACAACCACTAAGTCGCTTTCTAAAGATTGAACCGGCAAATTCCTACCCGGTGTTTTATCTGACCTCAACATAATTTCCTGTATTTATAGTTCCAATATTTATGGTTCCGATATTTATAATTCTGATATTCCAATCATTTTGAACGACTTCCAATCATTTCGAAACGATTTCCAATTATTTCGAAACGATTTCCGTAAACGCTGATTGACCACATGCATTCAAAGCCGCTAACCTGAACTCATAAACTTTACTCTGCAGACCAGGTACACGGATATGTCTGATTTCAGCTGTATTGATATCCATCAGCTTCCAGTCACCTACCCCTTTTTGCCTGAATTCAAGGGTATAACCAATCGCTTTTTTAACCGGTTCAAAAACAATGATAGCTTCATTACCAGCACGAATCAAACCCTGGATCACCGGCTTCACAGGTGCCTGGTTACCATCCGGCGTTATGCTTTGCTCTTCTGACCAGCCGGTGGTATAATTATTATCCTTGATGCGGCTCATCCTGAAGAAATATTGTTTCCCATTTTCCAGTCCAGGCACAAACAACACTCCTTTTGCGCTGGTCTGGATTGTTTTTGCATTGGCATAATCACCTTTGTTCAGCGTGTACTGGATTTTGAAAACATAGTCATCGTTATCGGTACTATATCCAACAAAAAATCCTTTATCTGCTGCTTCCGTATAATATACTAACGGTGGTGCATAACCGGGATCAACCCTTATATTTTTTGTTTCACCCAACTTACTTTCACCAAAAGAAGTCACAGCAACCAAAGCCACCTGGTAAGATTGATTAAAAGAAAGTTTTGAAATATCAATATGGCTGTTTAAAGTCAGAGGCGTCTCTTGCGATAAATCGCCGGCACCATATTTAGCTTTATAAAGAGTAACATCATCTTTCCGGTCAATAAAGATCCGGATGCCACCTGAATTTGCAGAAGTATCATTTTGCCTTGTCCTAACCCCGATCGCTGCCCCAATAACCGGTGGCTCAGGAGCTTTAAAATGTATAGTGGTATCAAACACTGAATAATTTCCTGGCGACAACAGCTCGATCTTCAGCGACGAAACATCCCCGACAGACTTAAATCCTACGGCTTGTTCCAGGTCAGCGCCGCCCGGCATGATAAGTGGCAGTTTTGCGAAACCACCGTCTACGATTTTATCAGCATTGTTGAACGCCTGCCAGATCAATACATAGTCTTTCAGGGGATAAGCCGGGAGGTCCAGCAGCTTACGCGGGGTGATACTGATTTTCGCAGCGTAGCCTTCGTTGGATTCAATTTTTGTAATCTTCACTCCCCTGATCGGAGCGTACTCCCTGCGAAATGAATACCAGGCTCTTTTCTTGCGCCTGAATACATCAACTATTCCCCAGGGCCGGTTCTGCGAAAATTCTTTGGTCCCGATAAAGCTGCTGCGATAATCATTAAAGGTCCATAATGCGCCACCAATGAGATAAGGTTTGAACCGGATCGAATCGATCATTCCTTTTGCATCAACATCACCATCAAGATCTTCCTCGAGCTGGCCATAACCATATTCGGAATAAAACAATGTTTTTTGTGGATGTAAGCCATGAATCCTGTCTGCCCGGGCACCAATTCCAACGCCATAACCATTCACAAGGCCGAGGTCCGAATACTGTACCGGGTCTCTTGGCCGGTTTGCAGTATGACTTACCATCACTCCAAGCCTTGTGGTATCGATCGACTTCACAAATTTGATAGCATCTTCCACATATTCCATCACACCCATCGATTCGCCGATTTCATTTCCAACACACCATCCAATGATGGATGAATGATTGTAATAGTTATCAACCATTCTCTGCAACCATTGCTTTGGTATTGGATTGTTTTTATCTACCAGCTGATCAAAACCCCAGAGCGGGATCTCGGGAAATACCATGATACCTTTTTCATCGAGATAGTCAAACATTTCATCGGGCAAAGGCAGATGTGTTAGTCTGGCCAAATTTGCACCGAGTGATTTCATCATGTCTACATCCTGTTTGATGCGCCAGGTTGGTAATGTACTGCCAGTGGTCCTGTCGTCCGGAACAAGATTAAATCCCATTACACGAATCGATTCTCCATTTAACTTGAAGACATAATTCTTATTATCTATTTCAATTTTGCGTAAGCCGAATCTGTTGATGAAACCATTTCGAATGCCGGTGCCAGCTCTCAAATCAGCGTTGTTTTTGGCCTTTGCATTACCTGCCTCCGGAGCACTATTTGAGCCTGGATTGTCAATCACGACAGCTTTAGCACTTGTATTATGGTTGTTATCCCTTGCACTGACGGAGGATGCCCCACCATTTCCATCTTTTAAGATAACCTGCGAAGTATATAGATAAGGATCATCACAGTTCCAGAGATGAACTTCCTCTTTCTTTAACGCCGCACGCACGATTACATCACTTGATTTACCAGCTTCCACCTGAACAGTAAATGGCAAAACTTTTTTCAGGCCATTATCGGCTGACAATATTACTTCTCCTGCAAGCATTTGTGTTACAGAACCACTGTTCTGGCAAACCACCCGAACCGCCACCGTGGCTGTTTTTTTATCAAGATCAACTGTTGGAGTAATATACTGAGCCTTCACATATGCGTTACCGGTAGTTATCAATTTAACAGGACGTCTTATGCCACCCCAGTTCCAGACTGCACCTAAGCGGAAAGTGTTGTTACAACTTACCACTATGGTATTGGAATCTGAAGGATTAAGAAATTTTGTCACGTCAAATTCGAAAGGGAGGTAACCAATATTGTTGGATCCTACAAGCTTTCCATTTATCCAGACTTTCGATTCAAAGTTTACACCGTCAAAATGCAGGCGGATGGTTTTACCCTGCCAGGCAGCATTTCCTGGTATGGTTTTGCGATACCAGGCGGTACCGACATAATTAGCATATTCATTCTTCAGATCCCAGTTACCTGGAACGGTCATCAGGTCCCATTCATGATCATTAAGTGAAGCATCAAACCAACCCGAAGTTTCTCCTTTGGAATTCGGATCTGTTTTGAACTTCCATTCGCCGTGTATATACTCGGTGCCGTCCTTTGGTGCAGCTATCTTATCCCGTGCATTCTTATCCTGTGCATTCAAAAAGCAAAAAGTGAAAAAGAAAAATATGATCAGCAATGATTTCATCAATAATATTTTAGTTGGAAATATTTTAGTTGGATTTCAGACTTGCCACATATTCCTGTGACTTATCGCGTATTAAAATTTTTATATAGCGTTTAATGATGTATTCCTGGTTAAGAGCGATTCGTTTTTAGAAGATTTTTTGTTGTTAAGGTTTCGCGATGATGATAAGCATTGAACCTGCTGTTAAGGTTTCGTGATTGATAATAAAGTTGCCCCTAATGTCAAGGTTTCGTGATTGATAATAAAGTTTGAACCTAATGTCAAGGTTTCGTGATTGATGATAAATTTTATCAATGTTGTTATTGGTTAAACTCTTAGCATTACATGTTATTCCAGCACCAACACTTTCAAACCAAATGGCTCCAGGTCAATTGTCGTGTTTGCATTTGCACTTTCATTTGAAATTGCTTTGCCCGTTTGATCCTTGATAACAACCTTCTTAAACGAGGTTGCTTTTACACCCCAGCTTAAAGAACCAGTTGATGAGGTCGCACTATTGTTCATCACTATTACAAAGACCTTTTTGTTATCGGGTGATTTACCAACCAGGTATTCAACCTGTGGTTTGTCGCAGGTAACCATACCTTCTGTTGTAGTTAATTTAACCGCTTCACCAAAGATTTTTCCATTCTCAAATCCATAGGTCTGGTGCGGACCAACCTTTGGAGTTACAAAACCCTTTGGAAAAGCTACCTGACCAGCAGATCTCATATTCGCCTCAGATAACAGGTAATCAGTGATCCATCCGATCTGCCACCAGGCATGGTGTGGATAAGGACCAGCACCTTTGTTCATCGCCCGCCAGTAGTATGAAGCAACGCTTGTTGCAGGATCGTTGAATGCTTCCCGCCCGATTGCCGCTGACCGAGCCATATCGAGGAACAAACTATCTTTTGTGAGCTGGTACATGCGAACAAACATGCCGGCATGACTCGCTAAGGTGATAGGACCATTACTATTGGACGAACCAAATATGCCCCCGTGTTCAAAGCTCAGACCGGATTGCGTGATCTCCCAATCTTCTCTTTCAATACCATTCACCATTTTCTTTTGATGACTGGCAACCGGATGTGTATAGACCGAAGCAGTGTAGATCCTGGCCGTTGCTATAGCAGCGTTTTTATATGACTGGTTTTTCGTGATTTCAAACAAATCGAGAAATGCCTGCGCAGACTGCCCGGTTGCAAAGTCTGGCGCGTATCTGGCATCACCACAGACACCGAGATAACTACCGGTATTGACGGCTTCTTTGATCAGCCAGTCTGCTCCTTTTTTTGCTGCTGCGAGATATTTTTCATCTTTCAAAATCCGGTAGGCAACAATAAGCCCATAAAATGTTGGACGAAGATCTTTTATATCTTTAAATATCTCTTGTTCCGTATGCCTGTCGTAAGCCACTGCCCAGCTGCCATCAGGCTTTTGCCATTTCAGCAAAGATTCAGCACCTATCCGCAAACGATCTTTCAGCACGGCATTAGCCGGATCGAACAACAACATATTACCAACATCAAGCATGGTATAATAAGTAAGGGCGATCGGTTCTACTACTTCACCCCATTCTTCTACAAATTTTTTCTTCTTGGCAAGATAATATTGGCCAACAGCTGCACCTTTGAAAAATCCTTCTTCGGTTTGCTGTTGAGTCAGTTTGAAGTTAAGCGCAAATGGCAAACGGTTACGGGTTAGCAGGCTATCTTGCGTAGCATAAGCCA